>CABRGI010000023.1 GCA_902470455.1 uncultured Parvimonas sp. | reverse complement strand
TGCATATTTTCCATTTGAAAAATATCTCTTACCATTACCATCTGTTCCATAGCCGGTATGCTTTATTCCTTTTTGGAAGAAATACCAGTCTTCACCATCATCACACCACCAGTTTGCATATTTTCCATTGTCAAAATATTTCTTTCCTGATGCATCTTCTCCATAGCCTGTGTGCTTTTTACCATTTTGGAAGAAATACCATGCTTTTCCATCATTGCTCCACCAGTTCGCTAAATCTCCTTCACTATCAAAAAACAATCCATGTTTATATTTGTTCTTTGTATCTTTTGAATATTTCCCATTTTTAAAATCTCTATATCCTGAAGCATCTTTAGCGGTTCCGGTAAACTTTTCGCCTTCTTGGAAAAAATACCAAGCTTCACCATCATCAGCCCACCAATTTGCATATTTTCCTTCATCAAAATATTTTTTGCCAGAAGCATCTTTCCCATAGCCTGTATGTTTTTTACCATTTTGGAAAAAATACCAAGCTTCACCATCATCAGCCCACCAGTTCGCATATTTACCATTTGCAAAGTATTTTTTACCAGAAGCATCTTTTCCATAGCCAGTAAACTTTTCACCATTTTGGAAAAAATACCAAGCTTCACCATCATCAGTCCACCAGTTTGCATATTTACCATTTACAAAGTATTTTTTACCAGAAGCATCTTTTCCATAGCCAGTAAATTTCTTCCCATTTTGGAAAAAATACCAATCTTTTCCGTCATCAGCCCACCAATTTGCAGGTTTGCCATCGTCCCCATAAAATACATTATTTCTATACTCTGCAGCTTCAACTATTTTTTCATTGCTATATATATTTTTAAGGATCAATACACTCAATAATAATATAGAAAAAAGTAAAATTTTCTTGCTTATTTTCATAAATACCTCCTAATAAATGTTCTAAATTTACTATCTGATATTAGTAATTTTATCATATTTTTCATATAACATCAATAAATAGCTAAAAATAAACACTAAAAATTACAAAAATATTACAAAACTGTTACAAAATTTTAAAATTTATATATTGGGACAAAAAAAGGAGAGATAAAAATCTCTCCAAAATTATTTAAATTAAATTACTATTTTACTTCATAATCATAGTGAACATCATTATTTAATAAGCATTGATTGTAGTCTTTCATAATAGCTCTAGCTTCAAATGATAACCAAAGGATAGCAACTAAGTTTGGTATTACCATTAAAGTATTGAAAATATCTGCTAATGACCATACTATTGCAACTTCTCCAAGAGAACCAGCTATGATACAAATAAGAACTATAGCTCTATATGGTAAAAGACCAGCTTTACCAAATAAATATTTAATATTTGATTCTCCGAAATAATACCAACCAACGATTGTAGTAAATGCGAAGAATGATAGACACACTGCTAAGAAAATAGCTCCGAATGAACCAAATGCAGCTCTAAATGCTTGTTGAGTTAATTGAGCTCCTGCTAAGAATTTTCCGTCAGCTCCCTTAACATTGTAAGCACCTGTTACTAATATAGCAAGTGCTGTTGCAAAACATACTAAAACTGTATCAATGAATACACCGATAATAGCTGTTAAACCTTGTTCAGCAGGGTGTTTAACATGTGCTACAGCGTGAGCATGTGGTGTAGAACCCATACCAGCTTCGTTAGAGAATAATCCTCTAGCAACACCTTTTTGAACAGCAACTTTAACTGCTGCCCCTGCAATACCACCAGCTACTGCAGTTCCATTAAATGCACTCTTGAAAATCCAAGCAAATGTAGGTCCAACTTGATTTGCAAACATAACTAAGATTACTAAACTTCCTAAAATATAAACAGCTGCCATTACAGGAACAACTAATTCTGCGAATTTTGCAATTCTGTCCATACCACCAACGAAGATTAAAGCAGCAAGGATAGCAATAACAACACCAACAATTGCTGGGTTTATGTTTTCAAGTCCTTTAATACCTTTAATACCTGATGCTATTGAGTTTGATTGAACGGCATTTCCCATAAATCCTAAAGCTAATACTATAGCGATTGAGAAAAATCCAGCTAAAACTTTAGCAAATCCGCCAGTTTTCTTTAGACCTTTTGATATGTAATATGCAGGTCCACCTACAAATTCTCCATCAATTTTAGATCTATATTTTTGAGCTAAAACTGCTTCTACGAAAATTGTTCCCATTCCAAAGAATGCTGATACCCACATCCAGAAAACTGCTCCAGGTCCACCTGCAGTAATAGCAGTTGCAACCCCTGCAACGTTACCTGTTCCTACTTGAGCAGCTACTGCTGTAGCTAATGCTTGGAATGATGACATTGAACCTTCTTCTTTAGGTCCTTCTTGTTTTTTGAAAAGTCCTCCAAAAACTAATTTAAAAGCCTTTCCCATTTTTGTAATTTGAGGGAAGCCCAAAATAAATGAAAGGAATAATCCCGCAAATAACAAACCATACATAAGTATATTACCAGCAAGAAAATCGTTTATTTTGTTGATAGTATCAACAAGATTTGAACCGCTTAGTAATACGAAATTAGATAATAAGTTCATATAATACCTCCTATAAAATTTGTTACTTGTATTATACTCTTTATTGAGGTTTAAGTCAATATATTTCAAGGGAAAACTTTTTTATTTTTTTTGCTGTTTTTAATTTAAATAAGCAAGATAAAGTAACATTTTTTTTAAATATTAGTATTTTATAAATTTTAAAGAAAACTATTTTTAAAAAAGAAAAAGGCATATAATTTTTATAAAAAATTATACACCTCTTTAACTTTTTTTATTTTTCTATTTTACTTTATCTATATATTCTCCATATCCTTCTTTTTCCATCTCTTCCAAAGGAATAAATCTTAAAGAAGCTCCATTAATACAATATCTTTTTCCACCCTTGTCTTTAGGACCATCATCAAAGACATGACCTAAATGAGAGTCTCCTCCTTTACTTTTTACTTCAATTCTCTTAAGACCATGACTATCATCTTTTTTGAAGTTTATATTATCATCTATTGGCTTTGTAAAACTTGGCCAACCACAGCCGGCATCATATTTATCTCTTGAAGAAAAAAGTGGTTCTCCTGTGACAACATCAACATATATTCCCTTTTTGTCAAATTTATCATATTTGCTTGAAAATGGTCTTTCAGTTGCTCCATTTTGAGTAACATTATATTCTAAGTCACTCAATTTATTTTTTAATTCTTCTTCACTTGGTTTTTTATATTTTCCGTCTTTCCTTTCAAGAGGCTTATCAGCAAGTCCTAAGTCAATATGACAATATCCGTTTGGATGTTTCTTTAAATAATCTTGATGATATTCTTCGGCAACTACAAAATTTTTAAGTTTTTCAACTTCTACGGTTATGGGTTTATCAAAATTTGCCCTCTGTCCATCAATAAATTTTTCTATAACTGATTTGTCATTTTCATCAGCAAAATACACACCTGTTCTATATTGTCTTCCACTATCATTTCCTTGTCTATTAACACTTGTAGGCTCAATTATTCTAAAATAGTGTTGCAAAATTTCTTCAAGTGAAATTTTATCTTTATCATAAACTATATGCACAGTTTCTGCATGATCTGTACTTTTAATTTTCTCATAGCTTGTCTCAGAGCCGTTTCCATTTGCATATCCAACAGTTGTATCTGCAATGCCTTCTATTTTTGAAAAATATCCTTCAACACCCCAGAAACAACCTCCTGCTAAATAAATTTCTCCCTTATTTTTAATTGAACTTAAATCAACTTTTGGTTTTTCCATAACTTTCTCTCCTTTTTTACCATTTCCCATAAATCTTATTGCAATTCCAATCACTATAAAACAAACTATAATAAAAGGTATTACAACTTTTTTCATAAAAATCATCCCCTTTCTGATTTTATAAAAAATATACCCTCTAAAAGATAATAATACTCAAATGTATTTTGAAAAATCCTAACACAAAAAAGGAAGTTGTTTCCAACTTCCATAAATTATTCTGAAATTATTTTCACACTTGCACTTACACCCAATCTGTCAGCACCTAATTCAATCATTTTTAAAGCAGTAGCCTTATCTCTAATTCCTCCACTAGCTTTAACTTTAGCATTTTCTCCTACAGTTTTTTTCATAAGTGCAACAACATGTTCATTTGCACCTGAAGTGCTAAATCCTGTTGAAGTTTTTACAAATTCTGCTCCTGCCTTAACACAAAGTTCAGAAACTTTTACAATTTCTTCATCTGTTAAAAGACAAGTTTCTATAATAACTTTTAAAAGTGCTTTTCCTCTTGTAACATCTACAAGCGCCTTTATATCATTATAAACAAAATCTAAATCATTTGATTTTAATGCTCCTATATTGATTACCATATCAATTTCATTTGCACCGTTTTTGATTGCATTTTCAGTTTCAAAAACTTTGCTTTCAGTTGTCATTGCTCCTAGTGGAAATCCTACAACAGTACAAACTTTAGTATTTGAACCTTTTAAGTTTTCAGCACATCTTTTTACATGACAACCATTTACACAAACAGAGAAAAAGTCATATTTTTTTGCTTCTTCACAAAGTTTGTCTATCATTTCATAAGTAGTATCTGCCTTTAATGCAGTATGATCCATATATCTATTTAATTCCATTATGCTATCTCCAATGCTAATTTCATCATAGTTGTAAAACTATTTTGTCTTTCTTCAGGAGTTGTAATTTCTTTAAAATGGAATGAGTCTGAAACAGTTAAAATTGTAATTGCATTAACCCCTGAATAATTAGCATTACAATAAAGAGCATAACTTTCCATATCTACTGCTAGAACTCCCATTTGTGCCCATTTTTTCCAATCTTCAGGTGAAGCATTATAGAAAATATCAGAACAGAAAATATTACCTACATTGATATCAATATTTTGTTCTTTTGATGCTTCATAAGTTTTTCTTAAAAGTTCCCAAGAACAGTTTGCTGAATATGTTCCATCCAATTTATATTGATGAGCAAAATTTGAATCTGTTGAAGCAGCCATTCCTACAACTACATCATATAATTTAAGTTTATCACTATAAGCTCCACAAGAACCGATTCTGATTAAATTCTTAACTCCATAAAAATGAATTAATTCATAAGAATAAATTCCAATTGATGGAACACCCATTCCGCTTCCCATTACTGAAACTTTTTTACCTTTATAAGTTCCTGTATAACCTAACATTCCTCTTACATCATTAAATAATGTAACATCTTCTAAAAAATTTTCTGCAATAAACTTTGCTCTTAAAGGGTCTCCCGGCATTAAGACAGTTTCTGCAATTTCTCCTTTTATCGCTCTATTATGTGGTGTCATAAAAACCTCCTTAATTCTCTTTTATCTTACATAATCTTAACATAAAAACTTTATTTTTTCAATAATTATAGAAATTTGGATTTTTAAAACATCTAAATTGTATTGAATTTTTCTAAAAAAAATCAGTTAACATAAGTTAACCGATTTTTTAAATTAGTTTTTAGCGATTTCTTCAATTAATTTTAGTGTAAAGTTATAAACTCTCTCAGTTGATGAAATTGAAAGATTTTCTTGTGGAGTATGTGCTCCTCTTATGTCAGGTCCGAATGAAATTAATTCAAGATTTGGATACTTTTCATAAATTGCTCCACATTCAAGTCCGGCATGAACTATAATATTTTCAAATTCTTTTCCAGTTAAATCTTTATAAACTTTGTTTGCATATTTTTGTAGTGTTGAATTTTCTTTCTTTTCCCATGAATGATAACCACCTGAAAATTCATAATTCAAGCCAAATTTTTCTCCAATTTTACTAAAAGATGACTTCATATCTGCTAAAATACTCAATGAAGATGAACGAATAGAATCACGAATTAAAATTTCATTTTCAGTTGTTTGAACTATTGCAAGATTTGATGAACTGATAATTCCTGTTTCATCTTTTGTATTTACCCCTGTTGGTAATTCTTCTAAAATTTCAACTAGTGTATCTCTTAATGCATTTGTTAAGACTTTTCCAACAAAAACTTCTTTTTTATCTATTGTAAGTTGTTCTTCCCCATTGTATTTTTCTGTAAATTTAGCAATTAATTCATCTAATTTTGATGAATTTTCAATTACAATTTCTCCAACTCTAGGAATTGCATTATCTTTATTTCCACAGTTTACACTGGAAATTGAAAGTCCACTCTCTTTTATAAATTCAGCAATTGTTTTAATCATATTTCTTCTATTCTTGCCGATTTCCATTCCTGAATGTCCGCCTAGATATCCGTCAAAATGAAGTTTAACAAGCTCTACTTCCTTATTTTCAAATTTTAATTCCAAATTTGTTTTAAATAAAGTACCACCAGCGGAACCAAGAGTCAAAATACCTTCTTCTTCAGAGTCGATATTAAAAAAGTATTTTCCTTTTAATAGACCTTTTTCAAGTCCTAAAGCTCCTGCCATTGTAGTTTCTTCTGTAACTGTAATAAGCACTTCAAGTTCAGGATGAACTAGAGTTTCATCTTCCAAAATTGCCATTGCCATTGCAACTGCAATTCCATCATCTGCTCCAAGAGTAGTATTATTTGCAAAAAGTAAATCATCTTTAACTACCCATTCAATTTTATCTGTTGCAAAATTATGTTTTGAGCTTGTAGCTTTTTCACAAACCATATCCATATGTCCTTGTAGGATTATTCCCGGTTTGTTTTCATAACCTTTTGTAGCAGGTTTTCTTATATAGACATTAAGAATATCATCTTGCTTTGTTTCAAGTCCTAATTTTTTACCAAAATTATAGATGTAATCAGATACTGCCTTTTCATTATGTGATTCACGAGGAATATCTGAAAGTTCTCTAAAATAGTGAAAAACTCTTTCCGGTTTTAAATTCATATTATTCTCCTTTTACGATATTTTCTACAATTTTAACTAATAATTCTGATCCTTTTTCCATATATGAAACAGGAACAAATTCAAATCTGCCATGGAAGTTAAATCCACCTGCAAAAATATTCGGACAAGGAAGTCCCATATAAGATAGTCTTGAGCCGTCAGTACCCCCTCTAATTGCTTGAATTTTTGGAGTAATTCCGATTTCAACCATTGAATTATAAGCAAGGTCGATTATATCTTTTCTATCTTCCAATTTTTCTCTCATATTGTAATATGAATCTTTAAGTTCTAAAGTAATTGAATTATCATATCTGAAATTCAAAACTTCAACTATTTTTTTCATATATTCTTTTTTATATTCAAATTTTTCTCTATCAAAATCTCTTATGATAAATTCCATATGAGTATTTTCAGTATCTCCGTTCATTTCCAATAAATGATAGAAACCGTCATATCCTTCAGTATGTTCAGGTCTTTCATTTGCAGGTAACATTGATAAAAGATTATGAGCAACCATAAGTGAATTTCTCATAATATCTTTTGCTGAACCCGGATGAACATTTTTTCCTTTAATATCTACAACTGCACTACAAGCATTGAAACTTTCATATTCAAGTTCTCCAATAGGTCCACCGTCAATTGTATAAGCAAAATCTGCACCAAATTTCTTAACATCAAAATGGTCAGCTCCACGTCCAATTTCTTCATCAGGAGTAAAGCCTATTGAAATATCTCCATGTGGTAAATTATTTGATGTAATTTTTTGAATTGCATCCATAATAATTGCAATTCCTGACTTATCATCAGCACCCAATAAAGTATTTCCATCAGTTGTTATAAGTCTTTCTCCTACAACTTCATTTAAACAAGGAAATTCTTTTACGGACATTGTAAATTCATCATTTAATTTTATATCTCCACCCTTGTAATCAACAAATTGCGGATTTACATTTGCTCCGGTAAGTTCTGTTGCAGTATCCATATGTGCAATAAAACCGACTTTTTTAAGATTTTTTTCTACATTTGATTTTAAATGTGCATAAACATAACCCTTTTCATCAATATGGGCATTTTCAATTCCCATTTCCTTTAATTGTTTCACAAGTAAATTTCCCAAGTTTTTTTGTTTCTCTGTTGAAGGAACAGTCTCAGACTTAGGATTTGATTGAGTGTCCATTTTTGCATATTCCACAAAACGATCTACTATATTCATAACTACCTCCAAATATTTTATTTCATATCTATTTTACCACAATTTTTAAATTAAAAAAAGATAGCGATTATCTTCTGCTACCTTTTCATTTGATTATATCTTTTTATATTTTCTTCTGTTAAAAATTCAAAAGCTGAATTAATCTCTTGAAATTTCTCTGTGGTATCTCTATCTCTATTCAAATCCGGATGATATTTTTTATCAAGTTTTCTATATTGTAACTTAACTTGATAAAAATCTATATCATAAGTATTAAATTCTAAAACTCTACAAGCATTTTCGAATTTATTTTTAAAATCGCTATAAGGGTCATAAGTTGTGCCTGCATTTTGATAGCCATAGCCTTGATATCCTTGGTATCCCCCATAGTATCCCCCTTGATTTGAAAAATACTCATTAAAAGCATTAAATCTTCTTTCCCATTCTTCCTGTTCTCGTCTTTGTCTTTCTTCTCTTTCTCTTTGACGTTCTTCTTCTTGTGCTCTTTCATATTTTCTTTTATACTCTTTAAAAGATGAATAACCCTTGTTGTTTCCTAACAAAAAATTTCCATAATCATTCAAATATTCACATAGCGAATAATTAATATATCTTAAAAAAGAAATAAATTTCTTTCCTAAAAATGGAACTATGAAAAACACGAATATAATTAGCCAAAAAAACGGACTGGAAAGCAAAAATATAAGCACTAAAGGTAGCAAAAACGAACCTAAAGTTAGAAATCCGATTCCTATCAATACTAAAAATACTGAAATACTGCTCAATAAATTTACAATATAAGATAAACCGTTTACTACTGCTCCTAAAATTTTATCTAAAAATTTTGATAATCCTATAATAAATTTTCCAAAAAGTTTTTTCACACTATTCTCCAAATTCTTCCTTTAAGATTTCATAAAGAGCTTTTGCTTCTTCCTTTGTAAGAGTTATCCCTTTAGACATTCTCTCATGAGTCGGATTCCAATCTCTTATAT
>CABRGI010000022.1 GCA_902470455.1 uncultured Parvimonas sp. | reverse complement strand
TTCCCAAGTTAGATTTTCAAGGGGTGTAGCCGACTTTTGTAAGTGGTGTTGACAAGTGGGTCCTTACGCAATAGAGCTTTACGAATCTGGTCAGGTCTTGACGGAAGCAGCCATAAGTAAAGTACTCTATGTGCCGTAAGATTGCTTACTTAGAGCTAACTGCAAGGGTACCGTGCATTTCTTGTTAAGCGACCTTGGGTGTGCTTACATATTGAAGAGTTATCTGTAAAGATAACTCTTTTTTTATAAATTTTTATTTGAATTATATTTAATTTATGATAAAATATAGTCATGAGGTGTTTGTATGATAGTAAAGGATAGCATTAAAGAATTATTAGGTCTTGAAACAGACTTATCAGAAATAGAATATTCTAAACATGGACTAAAAAGACATCTTGAAAAAAGGAAACATTATGATGTTTTAAAATATTTAGATAATATTAAAGAAATAATTGAAGATCCAGATTATGTAGGAATCAATACTAAAGGTAAGAAATTAGCTTTAGAGTATGTAAAATGTTATAAGAAGAATATTCTACTAGCTTTAAAAGTTAATAAAACGAAAGATAAATTTTTTGTTGTAAGTATGTATAGTATAAACGATTTTAAATTAAATAGTAGAAAATTTAGTGGAAGATTAAAAAAGGTTGACAAAAGATAAAAATTTGGGTATACTATAGTTAGATAAAGAAGTAGTTGAGGGCAGAAAAGGTTCCTGTCACACCTTAAATAAGGTATCTGAGATGTTGGGTACACCGACCAACCGACTACTTAATCAAATATATGAGAGTTGGGTTATTCTAACTCTTTTTTTATAAATAAGTATTTTTAAGGCAATAAGTAATTTTTAGCTTATGTTTTACTACTTAAAAATCCTATTATTAAAGGAGGTCATTATGAAAAATAAAAAAATTTACAATGTATTTTTCCCGATTTGGTTTTTACTTTTGTTTCCTATAACTTGGATAATTGCAATACCTTTAAATTTTGTTATAGATTCAATTGTAATATTATTATCTTTAAAATTTTTAAGGATAGAGGAAGCTTTTCAAAAATATAAAAAAGTAATTCTAAAAGTATTTTTATTTGGATTCTTTTCAGATTTTATTGGCGCAATTTTCTTATTTCTAATGTCAACTTTAGTTGTAATGGGAGAAGAGCAATCCGCATTTTTCAAATGGATTAATGATAATATTATTAATTCTATTATGGAAAATCCTTTTAATAATATATATGCATTTATATTAATGACAATTGCAATTTTAATATCAGGATTATGTATCTATTACTTAAACCTAAAATTAAGCTTTAAAAATATAGATTTGGAAGAAAAAGATAAGAAAAAATTAGCATTATATATGGCAATCTTTACAGCTCCATATTTATTCTATATTCCATCTACAATAGTAAACAAATTTTTATATAATTATTGAATTATTAATATAAACATTCTTAAACAGAGTTAGTTATTTAACTCTGTTTTTTATGTCTAAAATACAAGTTAAAATTTATAAACATTGACAAAAACTATTAATAGCTTTATAATCTAATTGTGTTGTAATAAAAGGTTTTCATAATTATACTTTAAATCCGATATTCAGTAATACTTTTTTGCAAAAAAATAACTCACTTTCGTGAGTTGACCTAAACGACTTAGGTTAGCCATTACTGGCGGTTTGAATAAATTTTTATTTGAACTCGTAATGTAATCTACATAAGTCCAAGACTATAAGCATTTGCATATTAAGAATAGGATAGGTTTTAAAATAATTTTAAGGTAACTTAGAAATATAGATATTATTGTTATATTTTGTTAGTTATTATATGTTGACTAATTGTCTTAAAAGGTGATATAATAACGAAAAATAAATAGGATAGTTGTAAAATGGATATTATAGATATTTTTTAAAAAACCCAAATAAATAATGAGTAATTTCTTTGATAATGCAAAAAAATAGAAAATTATTTTGAGATAGAACCATCTTTATTATTCAAGGAATAAATATTAAGAAAGGGGTGGTATTAAGTGAACAGGACAATTTATTTTGATTATATAGAAGAAAAATTAAATGCGTTAGCATCTAGAATAGAAGTGCGAAGTAAACTAAACCTTTTGGAGCTTAATATCCATTCGGAGAATTTTTTCGCCTGTTTGTGTAATATTATTTTTGATTTAGAATTAGAAAATTTGAATTTCTCATATCAAAATATAGATGGTATAGATTTAATAGATCATAAAAATAAAGTTGTTGTACAAGTTTCTTCAACTTGTACAAAAGCAAAAATTGAAAGTTCACTAAGTAAGGATGTATATACTAAATATAAAGATTATAGCTATAAATTTATGTCTATTTCTAAGGAGGCATCTAATTCTCTAAAAAACAAAAATTTTCAAAATCCATATAGTATGAAATTTGATCCAAAACAGGATATATGGGATGTTGTGACACTTCTTAGAAAAATTTTAAATCAAACAGTTTATAAGCAAAGAAGGTTATATGATTTCATAAAAGTTGAATTAGGGGAGGAAGTTAATTGTGTTAAAGTTGAGTCAAATTTAGCTAACATTATTAACATTTTAGCAGAAGAAAAACTTGATATTAATGCTGGTTCTCCAGAAATAAACTCTTTTGCCATAGAGGATAAAATTCTTTTTAATGATTTAGAAGATGCTAAAGATATAATTGACGATTATAAAATCTTTTACCATAGGCTTGATGAAATATACAGTGAGTTTGATAAAGAAGGTAAAAATAAAAGCCTCTCTGTATTACAAGAAATTAGAAGACAGTATATAGAATTAAATAGATTAGATAATACTCCTAAGCATATTTTTTATGAAATAATTAATTGTGTTATGAAAGTTATAATTGAAAGTAGTAATTATGTAAAAATGCCAATGGAAGAATTACAAATGTGTACGGATATACTGGTTGTAGATGCTTTTATCAGGTGTAAAATATTTAAGAATCCGGAGGGATATAATCATGTTATTGCCAGATAATATTCATCCTGAACTTAGTATTTATTATAATGGTTCTATTATTTTAATAGAACTTGAAAAAGAACCTGAACAAAAGCTTTTAGAATTATATCATAATGTAAAAAAGTCAAATGACATGTCATTTTCTGTGTTCGTATTGAGTTTAGATTGGTTGTATTTAATACAATTAGCTCAAATAAATGATAAGGGGGTAATAAAAAAATGTTTATAGAAAAATTGAAAGTTTCAACTAAATATGAAACAATTCGAGAGTTGAATTTTCATACAGGTATGAATTTGATAATTGATAATACCCCTTTAACAGATGATTTAAAATCAACAGGGAATAATGTTGGTAAGACATCAGTTTTAAAATTAATTTATTTTTGTCTTGGGGGAGAAGGTAAGGATATTTACACAGATGAAGAGAATAAAAATAAAGTGTATGAAGAGGTTAAAAGTTTTTTAATAAATCAGGAAGTGTTAGTAACATTAACCTTGATAAATGGATTTAATATAAAAAATAAAGACCAATTAGTTATTGAACGTAATTTTTTATCTGGGAAAAATACTATAAGAAAAATAAATGGCAAATCAATATTGAAAAAAGACTTTGAAAATGAACTATTATCAAAAATTTTTCCAGAACATAAAAATGAGAAACCTTCTTTTAAGCAAATAATATCTCATAATATTAGATATAAGGACAATAGTATTAATAAAACATTAAAAACATTGGATTCTTTTACTTCTGATGTTGAATACGAAACTCTATATTTATATCTCTTAGGTTGTGGGTTTGATAGTGGAGCTAAAAAACAGGCACTTACTAATAAGATAAAGCAGGAGAATGCATATAAAGAAAGAATTGAAAAAAAACAGAAAAAGAATTCATATGAGGTAGCATTGGCTATCATTGAAGATGAAATAGTTGATTTAAATAACAAAAAATCATTATTGAATATAAATGAAAATTTTGAAGAAGATTTAAATAGACTAAATGAAATAAAATATAAAATAAATAGATTAAGTTCACTTATTACTAAACTAGAAATAAGAAGGGATATGATTGTTGAAGCCAAAAACGAGATGGAAAAAGACGTGTCTTCAATTGATTTAGAGCAATTAAAATTGTTGTATAATGAGTCAAAAGAATATATCCCTAATTTGCATAAAACATTTGAAGATTTAGTTGCATATCATAATAAAATGATAGTAGAAAAAATATCGTTTATAACAAGAGAGTTACCTTCTTTAAGTGATAGAATTGAAAATGAAAAGAGAACTTTAAAAGAATTTTTGAATGATGAAAAAGAGTTGTCACTAAAAATTTCCAAAAGTGATTCTTTTAAGGATTTAGAAAATATTATTTCTGAAATAAATGAAAAATATAGATTAAAAGGTGAATATGAAAATACAATCTCACAAATAAACGAGGTAGATTCAATTATCGAAGAAATAGAGAATGAACTTAAAAACATTGATCAATATTTATATTCTTCTGATTTTCAAGAAAAACTTAAAAAACAAATAAGAAAATTTAATAAATATTTTTCTTCAGTATCATATAATCTATATGGAGAAAGATATGCTTTATCATATGATATTATTAATAATAAAAAAACAAACAAGCCAGTATATAAATTTAGTACATTTAATTCAAATATGAGTTCAGGCAAGAAACAAGGGGAAATCTTATGCTTTGATTTAGCTTATATATTGTTTGCAGAGGAAGAAGGATTATCATGCTTACATTTTTTATTAAATGATAAAAAAGAGTTGATGCATGATAATCAATTGTTGAAGGTTGCTGATTTTGTTATGAAAAAAGATATTCAATTAGTGATTTCAATATTAAAAGATAAGTTGCCTAATGATTTATTAAATAAAGCAAAAGTTGTTGTGGAGTTATCGCAAGATGATAAATTATTTAAAATAGAATAAGTGTATAAAAAATGTATTTAATATTTGGAATACTAGTGTAATCTAGATAAGTATTAATACTCAGAAAAATTATTGACTACAAGATATTTTCTCTAAAAGAGTTGACTTTTTTGCGATTTGTGGTATTATATAGTTGAGATTATAATTCTTTAGAGGTCGAATTCATCTCACATAATAGAATGTAAATAAAAAAGCAAGGTTGGCAGACCTTGCTTTTTATGTTGATTATTTAAAATTCTTTAGCAATTTTAATAACGCAATCAACAACGTTAATAAAATTATAGCATCAATAGAGGTCAATAGCTTCACCTCCTTACATATAGAATGCAAAATAATTATATAATAATATAAAGTTTAAGTAAACAGTTAAAAACAGAGTTATACAATCTAACTCTGTTTTTTATTGAATATAAGATAAAAATTATAAATATTGACAAAAAGTATGTATAGATTTATAATTTAGTTGTGTTACTATATTAAAATTAATTTAATTTTTATAATAGTATTATAATAGGAGGTTAACATTGTGAGAGGATTAAGTAGATTAATTGCTAATTCAATAGCAAATAGTATAGAAAATAGTAAATATAGAGATTATATTTGGTTTGCATTTTCTATTGCGGTATCATTAATTCTTATTTATACTATTTATTATAATTTTACTAATGGTGAAATGGATACTATGAAAATTGTAGGGGTTGTATTATGCAGTTTTATTTTACTTATAATGTTATTAGGTGCTTTTGTTTTTCTAAAAAAGATTAGAAAAAAATAGTTTAATAATATAATTAGGATTTCAAAAAATTTAAGGAGGGAGATAGAGTTCTTACCTCCTTACTTATATATTATTAAATATTTTAGTAATAAAAATATTTTGAGTTATAAATTTGGAGGAAATGATGAATATAAATTGGTATCCGGGTCATATGAAAAAGACTATGGATAATATAAGAGCGTCATTGAAATTGGTTGATATTGTTGGAGAGATTATTGATTCAAGAATTCCAATAAGCAGTAAAAATCCAGTTATTGATGATGTTTTAAAGGATAAGCCAAGAATTATGATTTTGAACAAATCTGATATGGCTGATGAAAATGAGACTAAGAAGTGGCTTAGTTATTATAGAAAAAAAGGTTATGGAGCTGTTGTTGTAGATGCACTTCATTCAAAGGGTTTGGATAAGATTTATTCAGTTGCAAAGGAAATGTTGGCTGATAAATTTAAAAAGCTTGAAGAAAAAAATCTTTCTGCAAAGACAATTAGAATGATGATTGTAGGAATTCCAAATGTAGGGAAATCTACTTTTATTAATTCCATTTCAAAGAGAAAGAGTGCAAAAATAGGAGATAGACCCGGTGTTACAAAACAGGTTCAATGGATTAAGACAAAGAATGATTTGGAGCTTTTAGATACTCCAGGAGTTCTTTGGCCTAAGTTTGAAGATGAGAGAATCGGTTTGCATTTGGCTTTTACAGGTGCAATTAAGGATGAGATTATGGACATTGAAAATTTAGCTTTTCGTTTTATTGATGAGTTAAATAAAAGAGATGTAAATATTCTTAAAAATAGATATAATCTATCTGAAGATTCTTATGAGGATACATTGTATTTAATGGATGAAATCGGAAGAAATAGAGGAGCAATTTTAAAGAAGAATGAAATTGATTATTTTAAGGTTGCAAATTTAGTTTTAGATGATTTTAGAAAAGTAAAACTTGGAAGAATAACTTTAGAAACTGTGGAAGATATTGAAAAATTTGAGGAAGATAATGGAAATTAGAGAAGAACTGGAAAATATCTACAAAAAATATAATTTAATTATCGGTGTTGATGAAGTTGGAAGAGGCTGTCTTGCCGGTCCTGTCGTTTCTTGTGCAATTATTATGAAGAAAGATAGCAAGATTGAGGGAGTAACGGACAGTAAGAAACTTTCTAAAAAGAAAAGATTGGCACTTTATGATAAAATTTTAGAAGAATGTGTAGGCTATGGAATTGGAATTGTAGATAATGTAAAAATTGATGAAATTAATATTAAACAGGCGAGTAGGCTTGCTATGAAGATTGCAATTTCAAATATAAAGGATTTAGACGGAAATAAAGTTTCCGGCGATTTTTTGATAACTGATGCAGAAAAAGTTGACGTCGATATTCCACAGATTAATTTAATTCATGGGGATGAGCTTTCTTATGTAGTTTCCTGTGCTTCAATAATCGCAAAGGAATATAGAGATAGTATGTTCGTTGAGTATGAGAAAAAGTATCCGAACTATAATTTTATAAAGAATGTAGGATATGGAACAAAGGCTCATTATAAGGGAATTGATGAAAATGGAGTTACTCCTATTCATAGAGTAACTTTTTTGAAGAAATATTTTGAAAAGAAAAAAGAATATGAAAGCTAAAGATATTGGAAATTTAGGGGAAGATATGGCTGTTAAATTTCTTTTAGAAAAAGGTTATGAAATTGTTGAGAGGAATTTTTTAAAACCTTTTGGAGAAATTGATATAATAGCAAAAGATAAAGATTTTTTAGTTTTTATTGAGGTAAAGGCTAGAAAAAATATAAATTTCGGTTTTCCCAGAGAGTATGTAAATAGAAGTAAAATAAAAAAGATACAAGACGTTGCTCAGATTTATATGATGGAGAAAAATTTATTTGGTGCAAAAATTCGTTTTGATGTTATAGAAATAATTTTTGACAATCATAAAATTACACATATAGAAAATGCTTTTTAGGAGGATTTATGTTTACTGCTTATGTAATTACCGTTTCCGACAAGGGTTCAGTCGGAGAGAGAATTGATACTTCAGGAGAAGTAATAGTTGAGATTTTAAAAGAAAATAATTATGAAGTTATTGATAAGATTATTATTCCAGATGATCAAGCAACAATAGAAGAAAAGTTAAAATATGCAAGTGATGTTTTAGGCGCTAATTTAATTTTGACAACAGGTGGAACTGGTTTTAGCAAGAGAGATGTTACCCCTGAAGCAACTTTGAATGTTGCGACTAAAAATGCATTTGGAATTTGTGATTCTATTAGGCAATACAGTTTGACAATTACAAAGAGAGCAATGCTTTCAAGGGCTGTTTCGGTTATAAGAAATGACAGCTTAATTATAAATTTACCCGGTAGTCCGAAAGCTGTTAGAGAATCTTTGGAATATATTATAGATTCTGTAGAACATGGACTTCAAATACTTTTAGGAACGGCATCTGAATGTGCTAGAAAGTAGGTAGGATATGTATTCAAAGACTAAGACTTGTGTGTTAAATGGATTAAATGGTTATGATATTGATGTTGAGGCAGATTTATCAAGTGGACTTCAGGCTTTTAATATTGTAGGACTTCCGGATTTATCTATAAAAGAATCAAAGGAAAGGGTTAAATCTGCAATTTCAAATAGTGGATTTTCAATTCCACCAGGGAGAGTTACGATAAATTTAGCTCCTGCAAATTTAAAAAAAGACGGCTCTCAAATTGATTTAGCAATAGCTGTGAGTATGTTACTTGCTATTGGAGTTATCGAGTATTTGCCTGATGAAAAAACTGTTTTTTTAGGTGAACTTTCTCTTGACGGAAGAGTTATAACTTTTGACGGAGCTTTACCTATGATTATCTCTTTAAAAGAGCTTGGTTTTAGAAAGTTCTTTATTCCTAATGCTATTAAAAATGAAGTTAATATAGTTCAAGGAATTGAGATTTATCCGATTTCACATTTAAAAGAATTAGTTGATTGTTTAAATGGAGTTATCGAAATAAAAAAAGAAGATATTGTAAAAGTAAATTTAGATGAAGAAATAAAATATGATATAGATTTTTCAGATATAAAAGGTCAGGAAAATTTAAAAAGAGCAATGGAAATTTCTGCTGCAGGTGGACATAATTTGTTGATGGTTGGACCTCCGGGGAGCGGAAAAACTATGATTGCTAAAAGATTACCGACAATTTTACCTAAATTAACTTTTGATGAATGTATTGAATGTACAAAAATATATTCAATAGCCGGAAAACTTAAGAATAATAAATTGGTTACTCAAAGACCTTTCAGATCTCCACATCATACAAGTAGTCCTATTTCTCTTGTTGGTGGAGGAAAAATTCCAAAACCAGGAGAAGTTTCTCTTGCTCATAATGGAGTTTTGTTTTTAGATGAATTTCCTGAGTTTTCAAAACAGGCTATTGAAGTTTTAAGACAGCCTATGGAAGATG
>CABRGI010000021.1 GCA_902470455.1 uncultured Parvimonas sp. | reverse complement strand
CAGGCAAAGCCTCGAAACAAATTGCGGTTAAATAGATTTTATTGTTTAATATTTTTTACTTTTTGTCTTGTTTTTGGAAAAACTTTTATTTATCAAGTTAAGGAAAAAAACAGACTAAATAGTAAAATTCAAACTTTAACAGAGAGAAAAGAAAAGATAGCTTCTGAAATTTCAGAAGCTAAAGATAATCTTCAAAAAGTTGATACTGAAGAATTTGTTAAAAAAGTCGCTAGAGAAAAACTTAAAATGATAGAAAAAGACGAAATAGTAGTAAAGTATAAGGATAACGATTAGTTTTATTTAGTAAAGAAAGGAGCCGAGTTTTTACTCGGTTTTTTAATTTTTATGAAGAATAAATTTATAAATAATTTAAAAAACTATAAGCTTGAAAATTCTAGAATTTTATTAGCCATATCAGGTGGTAAAGATTCTATGGCTATGTTGGATTTGTTTAATACTTTTAAAGATGAATTAAAATTAAATTTAGTAGTTTGTCATTTTAACCATTCTTTAAGAGATGATGCTGACAGAGATGAAAAATTTGTTAAAACTCAATGTGAAAAATATGGATTGAAATTTTATTCCAAAAAAGAAGATGTTCTTCTTTTTTCAAATGAAAACAAATTGTCTATTGAAGAAGGGGCAAGAACTTTAAGATATAAATTTTTTGATGAAATAAAAAGAATTGAAAATCTTGACTATATTGCAACAGCTCATAATAAAAACGATTTGGCAGAAACTGTTATTATGAGAATTTTAAGAGGAACTGGGATTAATGGGCTAATAGGAATTCAATCCGAAAGAGGAGATTTAATTAGACCAATTTTGGATTTTTCAAGGGATGAGATTGAAAACTATATAAAAGAAAACCAAATTCCTTTTGTTGAAGATGAAACAAATTTTGAAGATATGTATTTAAGAAATAAAATTAGATTAAATTTATTTCCGATATTAAAAAATGAATATAATCCTAGAATTCTTGACGCTCTTTCAAGACTTTCAAATATTGCTTTTGACTATAGTACTATTTCAAGAGAATATATTGCTTCAAAAGAAGGAGAAATTTGGGAATTTAATAAAGAAAAAATTCTTGTTGATATCGAAAAATTAAAACATCAATCAAAGTCCTTTAGAAATATTATGTATAGAGAATTTTTTGAGTTTATTAGTAAAGATCCTGACGGTATAAATTATAAAATAATTGAAGAAATTGACAATTTGATTTTTACAAAAACGGGTAAATATATAGAGATAAAAAATGTAATTTTTAAAAATGAATATAATAAACTTCATATCTATGAAAAAAATATTTTTACAAATTTTAAAACAGATTTTTATTATGAAAATTTGGATTTTTCTTTGTATTCTACAAAGTTTTTTGATATAATTATAGAGCAGTCATGTTTTGAGGAATTTAATAAATTAAAACAAAAAAAAGACATGCTATTTATAAATAAAAGATATCTTAAACTTTTGAAAATCAGAAATAGAAAAAATGGAGATTTTTTAGAATTTGAATTTGGAAAGAAAAAATTAAAAGATATATTTATTGATGAAAAAATTAGTAAGGATATGAGAGATAATATACCAATTTTTGAAATTAAAAATGATATTATTTGGGTTCCTAACATCAAAAGAGCTAATAAGTATTTGGTTGATGCTCTGGATGATATAATAAAAATTAAAGTTTTATCAAAGGAGATTTTATGGAGAGATTAGATTGTGTCGTTAAATCAGATATGAAAGAATTGTTATTTGACGAAAAAACTATTAAAAATAGAGTTGAAGAACTTGGAAAAGAAATAACAAAACATTATGAAAACGATGAAGCTGAACTTGTAGTTGTTGGAATTTTAAGGGGTTCTACTTTGTTTTTTGCTGATTTAATCAGATTTGTAAATTTGCCTATTTCAATAGACTTTATGGCAATTTCATCTTATGGAAATTCTTCTGAAAGTGGGATTGTAAAAATTGTAAAAGATTTAGAGGCAGATGTTATTGGAAAGAATATTTTAATTGTTGAAGATATTATAGATACCGGAAAAACTTTAAAATATCTATTACATTATTTTCAAGAAAGAGGAGCTAAAACTGTTAAAGTTGCTAGTATGTTAGATAAGCCTGAAAGAAGACTTGTTGAAATATCTGGTGATTTTGTAGGTTTCGAAGTTCCAAATGATTTTATAGTTGGTTATGGATTAGATTATAATCAATCATATAGAAATTTACCATATATTATTTCTTTGAAAGAAGAAGTTTATAAATAGAATAATAGGAGGAAAAGCGTGAATAAAAAGACTAAAGCGTATCTTATATATTTGATACCAATTTTGTTTTTAATTGCATATTTTTTTGTCATAAAAACTTCAGCTCCTGTAGTGAAGGAATATACAGTTACAGAGATTGTATCAAAAATAAAAAATGACGAGGTTTCTGAGATAACAACTCAAGGTTCATATATAACTGGGAAATTAAATGATAAGAATAAAACAGAATTTAAAACTTATCTTCCACAAGAATTTAGATTTCAATTTTATGAAAATTATCTAAAAGCTAAGGTAGATAATAATACTTTAAAATATAATGGAAAGGCAGAACCTACAAAGCCATTTTATCTTGAAATTTTACCTACTCTTATAATTTTAGTAGGACTTGGAGTACTTTGGTTCATATTTATGAGACAAGCTCAAGGTGGCGGTAAAGTAATGAATTTTGGAAAGAGTAAGGCTAGACTTCATAAGGATAAGAAAAATGAAGTTACATTTAATGATGTTGCAGGACTTGAAGAAGAAAAAGAAGAATTACAGGAAATAGTAGATTTCCTAAGATCGCCTAAAAAATATAGTGATATTGGAGCTAGAATTCCAAAAGGAGTTTTACTTGTAGGTCCTCCAGGAACTGGTAAGACTTACCTGTCAAGAGCTGTTGCTGGCGAAGCAAAGGTTCCATTCTTTAGTATAAGTGGTTCTGACTTTGTTGAAATGTTTGTTGGGGTGGGTGCCTCAAGAGTTAGAGATTTATTTGAAGAAGCTAAAAAGAATGCTCCTTGCATTATTTTCATTGATGAAATTGATGCTGTAGGTAGAAGAAGAGGTGCAGGACTTGGTGGTGGACATGATGAAAGAGAACAAACATTAAACCAATTGCTTGTTGAAATGGATGGTTTTGGTGTTAATGAAGGTATTATAGTCATGGCTGCAACAAATAGACCTGACATCCTAGACCCTGCTATTTTAAGACCCGGTAGATTTGACAGACAAATTTATGTTGGTATTCCAAATGTAAGAGAAAGAGAAGCAATACTTATGGTTCACACTAGAAACAAAAGATTGGATCCGGATGTTGATCTTAAAGCTATTGCAAAACATACAACAGGATTTACTCCTGCTGATCTTGAAAACTTGTGTAATGAAGCAGCTTTATTATCTGCAAGAGAAAATTTAAAGAGTATTCCTATGAGAATCTTTGAAGAAGCAGCAATAAAAGTTGTTGCTGGACCTGAAAAGAAATCTGCAGTTGTAACAGATAGAGATAGAAATATTACTGCTTATCATGAAGCGGGACACGCAATAGTCTCAAGATTTGTACCATTGTCAGATCCTGTTCAAATGATTACTATTGTTCCAAGAGGAAGAGCAGGTGGATTTACAGCTTATTCTCAAGATGAAGATAGTCAATATATGACTGTAAAGGCTATGAAATCAAGACTTGCAATGATGCTTGGTGGACGTTCAGCAGAGCTTATAATTTTTGAAGATGTTACAACAGGAGCATCTAATGATATTGAAAGAGCAACTAAACTTGCTAGAAGTATGGTTACAACTTATGGAATGAGTAGTAAAATTGGACCTATAAATTATGATATGGGAGAAGAAGAAACTTTCTTAGGAAGAGACTTTGGAAAGGGAAGAACCTATTCTGAAGATATTGCAAAACTTATTGATGGAGAAGTTAAAGACCTTCTTGATGAAGCTTATGAAACAGCACAAAGAGTTTTAAGGGATAATATTGAATTTTTACACATAATAGCTAAAAAACTTCTTGAAGTGGAAACTATTAGTGGGAAAGAATTTGAAACTATGTATAATAAATATATGGGTATTGAAGAAGAAACTCAAGAAGTTGTTAATGAAGAGAAAAATACAGTTGATGAAGTTATTGCTACAGAAGAAAATGTTGAAGAAAAAACTGTAGAAGTAACTGAAGTTGAAAAAACTGAAAATGATGAAAATTAAAATTAAGTAGAAGCTTGCTTCTACTTAATTTATATGGAGGATTTTATGGGAAGTAATGATTTATTATTGATAGTATTTGGTTTAGTTTTAATCTTTGTAATTAAAAAAATAGTAGCAATTTTTCAAACTAGAAAAAAATTAACTGGAGAAATAAAAACTATGAGTTTGAGAGGTAGAAAAGTATTATTTGGACTATCTATAGCTTTAGTTGGTTTTGGGATAGTATATGCTGTAAGCATTCAAGATATTTACAGCATAATATATGTATTAATCGGTGTAACTTATTCTATAGTTTCTTTGGATAAACTATATATAGGGGAAAATGGATTCTGTTTTGATGGGAAATTTGCTGAATTTAGAAAAATTAAGAAATGGGCAGCTGTAAGTGATAGATTTTATGAAGTTGTAGTTACAGGAGATTTAAAAGATGAAGTTCTAACTATTCCTCTAGATAAGGGAAATGTTGAAAAATTATCAGAAATTATAAAACAACATAAGTCAAAGTCAAAGGCGAAAAAATAATGAAAGTCTATGAAAAAGGTAATTCAGTAATTTTAGAAGAGATTGATAATTTTGATGCGAAGGCTATATTTACTTGTGGTCAGGCTTTTAGATGGTATGAAGAAAGTGATGGAAGCTTTACAACAGTACATTTAGGCAGAATTTTAAATGTTTTAAATGATGATAATAAGGTTATATTCAAGGGAACTAATTTGGAAGAATTTAACGAAATTTGGATAGATTATTTTGACTTGAATACAAACTATGAAGAGATTAGAAAAACATTGTCAAACAACAAAATTTTAGCAAATGCAATGGATTATGGAAAAGGTATCAGGATATTAAATCAAAATCATTTTGAAATGTTAATAAGCTTTATTATTTCTGCTAATAATATGATTCCTAGAATAAAAAAATCAATAGAAATAATATCTATGAGATATGGTAAATTTATCTGTGAAGATGAAAATAGAAAATATTACTCTTTTCCAACTATAGAAGAACTTAGCAAAGCAACTGTTGAAGAATTAAGAGAATTTGCAAAAGTTGGATTTAGAGATAAGAGAATTTTTGATACAGTCAATATGATTTTAACCAAAAATATTGACTTAGATAATTTTGAAAATTTAGAAACAGATACTTTAAGAGAAGAATTATTAAAATTCGCAGGCGTTGGTAATAAAGTTGCAGATTGTATAATGTTGTTCTCATACAAAAGGGGAGAGGTTTTTCCGGTTGACGTGTGGATTAAGAGAGTTATGGAAGAACTTTTTATTAAAGAAGAAACTCCTGTAAAGAAAATTTCTAAAGAAGCGGATAGAATATTTGGAAAATATGCAGGTTATGCACAGCAATATCTTTTCTATTATGGTAGAGAAGAAAAAATAGGGAAACAATAAAATGGTAGATAATAAAAGGAAGTGTTTAAAACACTTCCTTTATTTTGTAATAACTAAAATATCATTTTAACCTAATACTAAGCATCATTTAATTGTTTGCTATTAGTTTGTTATTTTTTAACTCTCTTACGAATAGTTAATGTACCTAATAGAATAGCAGATAGTGCAAATAATAATATTGAACTATTAGAAATCCCTGTTTTTACTAATTTGTTCTTGTTTTTATTATTATCAATTTTATTATTAGGTTTATGGTTAGGTCTGTTAATATTATCATTGTTATTATTATTATTGTTATTATCACTTGGTACATCATCTTTTTTAACTATTGTTAAAGATGTTTCTATTTTACCTGTTGTAAATTCAAATAATAGTTTATGTTTGCCAACTTCTAAAGAATTTATAAAATTATCATTGAATTTTATAATAGTACTTCCTTCTATAGCAGAATAATAATCTTTACTTAGTTCTTTATCATCAACTAAAATTCTAATGAAATTAGATATATCTTCGCTTATTTTGATGTCGAAAATTTTTCCTCCAATGCTAACAGTTTGATTTTCTCCATAGTCAAATTTTAATTTACTTGGATTGTCATCAGGATTTTGAGGTTTTTCTTTCTTAGAAATTGCGATAGTATCTTCTGCTGTTTTATCTTTAGTAAGTTCTACTTCAAAATTGTTTTTATCAATATTGTAGTTTTCATTTAATTCTACTTTTATTTTATATTTTCCAAGTAAAACAGATTTTTCAAAAGATTTATTTTTGTTTTCAAGCTCAACTTCTTCTCCTGTTATTACATTAATAGCTTTAATTTTTAAATCCTGTGGTATATCATCGCCATTAACTTTTATTTTAATTACAAATCCCATAGTTGCTTTTACATTTTCAATATCTTTTATAGCAGTTTCAAGTTCATTTAATTTGAAATTTACTTTTAATAAGTTTTTAGCATTTTCTATGGCTTCTAAATATGCTTCATTATCTTCTTCATCTGAATTGATATAAAGATTACCATCAGAAATCAATTCTTTTTCAGCTATTAAATTTTTTAGTTTTTTTACAAGCTGAGCATAAGGTTTATTTCCATCTAGTGAATCTTTTGCGAGTTTTATATCTTCAACAGCTTTCTTAACAACAAACTCATTTCTACTATTTTCATTATCTATTAATTCCTGTCCTGCTTTTATTGAATTGTTATACAATTCTTTTAATTCATCAATAGCATTTATATATTTTTCTGAGTTCTTGATTTCTTTGCTTTCTTCAACTAAGGATTTTAATTCTGAAATATCTATACTATTTGGTTTTCGCTTTATTTTGAAATTAAACACTTGATCAGGATTTTCTAATGTTAAGTTGAAATTATTTATTGCATTAGGGGAGATTTCGTAATTTGAAAGTTTTCCATCAATATCAGTAATTTCAAGTTTATGTTCTCCGATTGAAACAGGAATTTTATTTCCTGAAAGTGAAATTTCTTTTCCATCAAGTTCGATTTTACTTAATTTATTAGCTGTATCAATAAATTCAAGTCCAATATCAATTGTACCTTTTGTAATCTTTTCAAGATTTACTGAAATTTCATTAGTATCTTTTGTAATTTCAATTTCCTTGTCTATATTTTTTCCTTTATAACTTTCCGGGCTAACTATTTCAAGTTTATATTTTCCTACTTCAATATTATTTTTTCCGGATTTAAAGTCTAATTCATTTAGTTTGAATTTTACATTAGAAATTCGGTATCTCCGGCTTTAAATTTAATATCAACTTCTTTTCCATCTTTAACTTCTTTAGTAATATTAAGAGTTATAGGATGTCCTTCAGCACCAAAGACCCATGCTTCTCCATTAGGACAAGTATATCCACTAGCTAAATTTGTTACAACTACATCATATCCTGAACCACTTGGAATAAGAACTGAATGAGTACTTTCATCTGATTTTTTATAAGTATGTTTTACAACAACTTCATCAGAGTTTTTCTTTCTAATTTCTAATAGAAGTTCATCATTTGGATAGTTTTCAGGGATATTTGCATTAATTTTTCTTGGATATTTTTCAACAAAATTATTTTCATTATTTTTTCCCCAAGTAAAACCTACAGTAACATTTTTTTCTCCTCTTTTAACTTCTATAACTTTTTCTTTTAAATGGTAAGTAGGGGTAGGGTCATTAGCTTGAGCTTTATATTCTCCATATTCATCTTCTTGAGCTTCTATACAATACCAACCTGGATTAAGTTTCATTCCTGGTGTATAATCTAGATTTAATTTCCCTTTTTCAAAGTTGAATCTTTCGTTATAATTGTAGATTTTATACTTTGTTTTAATTCCTTTTTCATTTCCATTATCTTGAATTAATAGTGAAAATTTATCTTCGTCTTTCTCTTTGAAATATTCAAAAACAACTTCTTGTACAGGCTTTTCTTCTGTTAATTTTACTGTTTGCATTCCCGGAACCACATAATATCCATTAGGAATTTCATTAGGGACTATTTCTGAACGACCTCTACCAATACTTCTTATATTTACAGGTTGACCAACTGAAAGATTCATTCCCATATATACGATATGTCCATCATATCCCTTTGTTATTGGAACAACTTTAAATTTACTTTCTGAAAAAAGTAAATCAATTCTTTTTTTGAATGAATTTTCGTCAATTGTTATTTCTGATATTTCTTTTTGCTCATCTGTACTAAGTTCATAATTGTATTTGAGAGCTTTATTTGCATCAGTTATCTCAACATTTAGCTTATATTTTCCATAAGGAGCATTTAAGAAAAATTGTGGAGTATCTTCTATTTCTTGCTTTAATTCAAATTTTAATTTAGGATTATCTACATTTGTAGCAGTTATTTTAAATTCGTTAAGAGTTAAATCTCCTGTACCTCTTGCAAGAACCATTTTTTGACCAATTTTTCGTTTTTCAAATTTTAATTCTATTTTTTTATTAAGTTCTCATCGGTTATTTCAAATTCATGTTCAGTATTTTCTCCAATTAATTTGTACTCAATAGGGCAGAATTTGTAAATAAAAGTATATTTTCCATTTCTAAGTTTTTGCGTATTTTTAACTATTTTATTATTTTGGTCATAAAGGTCATACTTTATAGGAACATTTTCTCCATCTTCTGTTTTTGCAACAACTTCAAGTTTTCCAAGTTTTTTATCAGAAGTCATGATTTCACAGTCTTCAGTATATTCGTTATATGCAATATCAGTTGCAGTAACATGAACATCTTTTAAATTTGTATCATCTTTTAATTGGATTTCATATTTATTTTCTCCAATATTTTTAACTTCAAGTTCAACTTCTTTAGCTACTTTATAGTCAGGATAATTTGGGTAAGGTGCAACCATTTCTATTCCTGTAGCTTTAACATTTCTTATTTCATTTGCATCTTCAACTTCAAAAGTAAATTTTTTAGTTTCATTGTCGAATTTAGCATTTTTAAATTTAGGAGCTTCTTTATCTATTGAGAATTTAATAGAATGTTTTTGTTCTCTTGCTCCTTCAGTAGTAGGTTTTGCTATTATATTTAGAGTATAATCTCCATCTTTTTGATTAGATAAATCTTCGATGCCAAGATTTGTATAACCTAAGAAGTTTTCGTTTAAATCTTGTCTATCTGCCCAGTCTGAAATGTTTTTAAGGAAAAGTTTTGAATCTTTCTTTTCTGCAACAATTTCATTATTAGAATTTCTAATTTCGTATCTTGCATCAGCATTTCTT
>CABRGI010000020.1 GCA_902470455.1 uncultured Parvimonas sp. | reverse complement strand
AAAGAGTTATTAGCTAAAAATTTACAGGACAACGATATTTTTAGCGTCATATAATACTAATATACGAATAAAAGTTTTATAGTTTTAAAAAAGATATTAAGATTTCTGCTTTAATCTTATAATACTATTTGAATTATTTATTCACTTATGCCATATAAAAATATTAAAATTTTCTATATAAGGTGTTGTAAAGTGATTAAAATTGATGTATAATACATTTGGATAGTAAAAACTTTACCAATTATTTTGAAAGGAGAATGAATAATGAAAAGGATTTTAATGACAGGAGCACTTGGACAAATAGGTACTGAATTGGCTCTTTATTTGGGGGATATTTACGGAAGAGAAAATATATTGGCTACAGACTGTTCAGATGCAAACAAAGCGGCTATCGAAGATATTCGTTTTGAAACATTAGATGTTACTGATCCAAAAAGAATGTTTGAATTAGCTAAAGAATTTAAAGCTGATACAATAGTAAATTTAGCAGCAATACTTTCTGCAAGAGGAGAAAGTATGCCACAATTAACTTGGAAGGTTAATGTTGACGGAGTTGTAAATACTTTAGAAGTTGCAAGAGAATTAAATGCACAAGTATTCGTACCTTCATCAATAGCAGCATTTGGAGTTGGCACTCCACTTGATAATACACCACAAGTTACTATTCAAAGACCTAACACTATGTATGGAGTAACAAAGGTTTCAGGAGAACTTTTATGTGATTACTACTATAATAAATTTGGCGTTGACGTAAGAGGAGTTCGTTATCCGGGAATTATTTCTTATAAGACTTTACCTGGAGCAGGAACAACTGACTATGCAGTTCATATTTATTATGAAGCAATTAAAAACAAAGCTTACACTTCTTATATAGGTAAAGGAACTCAAATGGATATGCTTTATATGCCAGATGCACTTAAAGCAGTTGTTGATTTAATGGAAGCTGATCCTACAAAACTAAAAGACAGAAATGCTTTCAATATTACAGCTATGAGTTTAACACCGGAAATTTTAGAAGAAAGCATTAAAAAATATATGCCTGAATTTAAACTAAGCTATGATGTAGATCCAATTAGACAAGCTATAGCTGAAAGCTGGCCAAATTCATTGGATGACTCTGCAGCAAGAGAACAATGGGGTTGGAAACCAAGTTTTGATTTAGACAAAATGACAGTTGATATGTTAGAAAACTTAAGCAAAAAATTAAAATAGTTATAGATAGGAGATAGAGATATGAGTATTCATGATTTAGAATTTTTACAAGAAAAAGTTAATAAGTTAAAAGAAGATGGAGTTTATCGTACATTACCTGTATTAAACGGAAAGAATTCATCAACAATTGTTCTTGACGGAAAAGAAATGGTAAACTTATCAGCAAACAACTATTTAGGACTTGCTAATAATCCTGTTTTAAAGAAAAAAGCTCAAGAAGCTATTGAAAAATATGGTGTAGGTGCTGGTGCTGTAAGAACTATCATTGGGAATATGGATTTACATGAAGAATTAGAAAAGAAATTAGCTACTTTCAAAAAATCTCCAAGAGCATTCATTTTCCAATCAGGTTATGATTGTAATATAGGAACTATCCAAGCAATTACAGAAAAAGGCGATTTAATTATCTCTGATGAATTAAACCACGCTTCAATTATCGACGGTATTAGAATGACTAAAGCTGATAAAGCAGTTTTCAAACACAGCGATATGGAAGACCTTGAAAGAGTTTTAGTTGAAGCTCAAGGAAAATATAAGACAATCTTAATTATTACTGATGGTGTTTTCTCAATGGACGGAGACCTTGCAAAATTACCTGAAATTGTAAAATTAGCTGAAAAATATAATGCATTAACTTATGTTGATGATGCTCACGGTTCAGGAGTTATGGGAAGCCACGGAAGAGGAACTGTAGATTATTTCGGATTACATGACAAAGTTGACTTTGTTATCGGAACTCTTTCAAAAGCTATCGGAGTTAAAGGTGGATATGTTGCTTGTAACGAAGTTGCTTACGAATGGTTAAACCACAGAGCAAGACCTGTTCTATTTAGTACAACTTTATCTCCTGGAGATACTGCTGCTTGTATCGCTTCTGTTGAAACTTTAATCGAATCAGATGAATTACAAAAGAAACTTTGGGATAATGCTAAATACTTTAAAGAACAATTAGGAAAATTAGGATTTAATACTGGTCATTCAGAAACTCCGATTACTCCTGTAATTATTGGAGAAGAAGCTAAGACTATGGAATTTTCTAAAAAATTAAGAGAATACGGAGTATTCGGTTCAGCTATAGTATTCCCAACTGTACCAAGAGGAACAGGAAGAATTCGTTGTATGATTTCTGCAGCTCATACTAAAGAAGAATTAGATAAAGCTGTAAAAGCATTTGAATTAGCTGGAAAAGATATGGGAATTATCTAGTAAAAAAGAAAAAACAAAAAAATTTTAAAGAGGAGAAGAATTCTCCTCTTTTTTTAACTTCATTTAAGTTTTTAACGATATAATGTTTACAGTTGATAGAGTTTACATATATTTTATCTTAAAATACATTTAATAACACTGTCAATTATGAAAAAAATTCTTTTGAATATATTAAAAAAATTTTTAAAAAAAGTTTTTTCTTTAAGTTTACTTTAAGGTTGACAGATTATAATATATTCAAGATAATAAATGATATTAAAAAAGAGGTGATTTATTATGGAAAATAAAAAAGATAATATTTTTGATGGAAATGAAAATAATACTGAAAACATAAAAGAAAATATAGAAGAAATCTCAGAAAAAAGAGAAGAAATAAATGAAACACAAAAATTGTTTAATCAAGATGATATAGATGAAATAAATGATGTAGTTGATGAAGATTATAAGGACTTTTTTGAAGAACCGTCTGATGATTATATTAGACAATCAGAGTCAGACTATGAAGAATATATTAAAGAACCAGAAGAAGATAATAAAAAATTTGAAGCCTATGTTGATGGTCTTGTTCAAAAGGAATTTGAAAGAAGAAAAAAAGGAAATAGATTTAAATCTTTCTCAAAATTTGTTTTAGCTATAATCTTAGCTAGTTCAATTAGTATAGGTGGAACAAGTTATTATCTAAAGAAAAATAATAGTGAAAAATCAGCTTTAAATCAAGCTCCAACTGATCAAAATGCGAATACAACAAATGCAGATACATCAGGCGGAACAACTGTAGAAAAAGCTGTTGCACAAAAAGCAATGCAATCAGTTGTAGGTATAACAACTGTTGGGGTTTCTGAAGATATGTTTTCAACTCAAAAACAAACAAGCGGACTTGGATCAGGGGTCATCGTAAGTAAAGAAGGTTATATTTTAACTAATAATCACGTAGTTGACCCTTCCAAGACTAAATCCGTAACAGTAATTTTGAGTGACGGAACAAAGAGAGAAGCAAAAGTTCTATGGAGTGATAAAACTTTAGACTTAGCAGTTATTAAGATAGATCCTAAAGGCCTTGATTTAAAACCTGTTGAATTTGGAGATAGTTCAAAAGTTTCAATAGGGGATAAAGCTATAGCAATCGGTAATCCACTTGGTATAAATTTAAAATCAACTTTAACTTCCGGATACATTTCAGGAAAAGATAGAGTTATTACATTACAAGATGGTTCAACTATGGAAGGTTTATTCCAAACTGATGCGGCAATAAATCCAGGTAACAGTGGTGGTGGATTATTTAATGATAAAGGACAACTTATCGGAATAAATACAGCAAAAGCCGGAAATAGTGATGGAATCGGATTTTCAATTCCTTCAAATTTGGCAAAACCAATTTTAGAACAAATAATTAAAAACGGTAAGTTTGAAAGTGTATCACTTGGTATAAGAGGTATAGATGTTTCAAGATATAATGTATTAGGACAAGAAAAATTACCTGTTGATTCAGGTGTATATGTTCATGAAGTTCTATCAGGTTCTCCGGCAGAGTCTGCAGGATTAAAACCGAAAGACATTATAACAAAAGTTGGAGATACAAAAGTTACATCAAACTCAACTTTAAAAGCTGCCTTATTGAATTATAAGATTGGCGATAAAGTTAAAATTGAAGTTTACAGAGATGGAAAAACAACTACAATAGAAGTTAAATTCACACAATTTGACTTAAATAAAGTTGAGAATAAGACAAAACAAAATCAAAATCAAAATAGTTTTAATCCAAATCGTAATCGTAATAATGACAATTACAATGGAAATGAAGATGATTTTGATGGAAATGATGATAACAATAGAAACAACAATGATTAATTAGCATATTAGTAGAGATTTTTTTATAAATCCTCCGTAAAAATAAATAAATAAATGCGAAAAAAGTTATGAAATAATTCATAACTTTTTTTGTTGTTAATTTTTGCTTATTTAATTATTATTTGTAAATGCTATCTTTTGATAATTTAAATTCATAATTGTCATCTTCATCAACTATTGTTTCATCATCTACAAACGAAAGTTTGTATTCCAATTTATCTGCTGTTAAATATTTTTTATCTCCTTTTTTTACTATCTTAGGATTATTAAATACTGCTGCATTTGCTTTTTTCATTTTATCTTTTTCCTTATTAATATCTTCAGGAGTTGAATTCGGATTTATTTTACTCGGTTCTCCTGAATATATTACAACTTTTTCGGTAATAACAATTTCTCCACCGTTTTTACCAACAAATTTTCTTCCATAATAATTTTTAATTTCATTACTTCCCGTACAAGAAGTTAAAAGTAAAATCATAAAACATAGTAATATTTTACTAATTTTTTTCATATCTTACCTCCCACTAAAAGTAAAACAATACTAATCAACTATTTAATATCAAATCTTAAGGGGTCTCCATTCTTGTATCTACAATAGTTAATATAAAACATAATAACCTCCAAAACAATTTTACAGCATTAAGGTGAACTGACTTTCTATTACTACAGTATCACAAAAAAAAAATAAAGTCAACATATTTATAAGATATTTTATTAAAATATCGTTAGTTTAAATTTTTATCCTCTACTTATCCACAATTTTTGTGGATAAGTTTAATAAATTGTAGATATTACTTGAAAATAGATATCTTTTTATGGTATAATATACACTTGAGCAGTAAAGGAGTAATTATACTCCTAAATTTTTTGCTCGTAATATGTCGTGATGTTTAATGTGTAGTTTGTTTTTGTCTTTTTCTTTCGGAACTAACGTTAAGGTTCACGAAAAAGGAAAGGAAAAAATATGATAGAAAATTTTAATGATTTTAATTTGTCGAAGGAAGTTTTAAAAGCCGTTGTTGAAATGGGCTTTGAAGAGCCTTCTCCAATTCAAAAACAAGCTATTCCGACTATGTTAAATGATGAAGACATTATCGGTCAAGCACAAACAGGAACAGGAAAGACAGCGTCTTTCGGTATTCCAATAGTAGAAAAAGTAGATAGACATAATAAGACAACTCAAGCAATGGTACTTTGTCCAACAAGAGAATTGTCAATACAAGTTGCGGAAGAAATTTCAAAACTTGCAAAATATAAAGGAGTTACTGTTGTTCCAATTTATGGAGGACAACCGATAGAAAGACAAATCCGTTCTTTAAAAATGGGAGTTCAAGTTATTGTAGGAACTCCGGGACGTGTTATTGACCATATTAAGAGAAAAACTTTAAAAACAGAAAATATTAGAACTTTTGTATTAGATGAAGCGGATGAAATGTTTGATATGGGTTTTAGAGAAGATATTGAAAAAATTATAGGCTTTTTGCCTTATGAAAGACAAACAACTTTCTTCTCTGCTACAATGGATCAAGAAATGATGGATTTTGCAGCAAGATATCAAAGCGAACCAAGACTTATAAAAGTTGTACCAAAGGAATTGACAGTTCCAAAGGTAACTCAATACTATTTTGCACTTAAGCATAATATGAAACTTGAAATCTTATCCCGTATTTTAGATGTTCAAAATCCAAAACTTACTGTTGTTTTTTGTAATACTAAAAAAATGGTTGATGATTTAACTGCGGGACTTCAATCTCGTGGATATTTTGCAGACGGACTTCATGGAGATTTAAAACAAATCCAAAGAGATGGAGTAATGAATAAATTTAGAAATTCTACAATTGATATCCTAGTTGCGACAGATGTTGCAGCTCGTGGAATTGATGTTGATGATGTAGATTTAGTTATAAATTACGATATGCCTCAAGATGTGGAATACTATGTTCATAGAATCGGTAGAACTGCAAGAGCCGGTAGAGAAGGAACTGCGATAAGTTTTGTTTCTCCAAGAGAAATGAATACTTTATCTCAAATTCAAAAATACACAAAAACTAAAATAGAAAAAAGAGATATGCCAACTCTTAAAGACTTGATTAAAAGACATGAAGAAAGATTTATGGAGGACATCAAGGAAGAAATCAATAAAAATGAGCATACAAAAGAATTAAATCTAATAAATATTCTAATGAGTGAAGATTATTCACCGATTGATATTGCAGCTTGTCTTTTAAAACATTATAATGAAAATAATAAACTTAATAACCACGAAGAACTTATGGATGTAGATATTAAGAAGAATAAGAAAAAAGGAAATGATAAGACTTCTATTTCTAACAATGGTGGAAAGTCAAATGTTACTGAAAAGAATTCCGGAAGAATTTATATCAACATAGGTTCAAGAAAGGGAGTTTCTCAAAGACATATTGTTTCTGCACTTTGTAATGATGCAAATATCAGCTCAAGAGATATTGGAGATATTGAAATTTTTGAAAAGTTCAGCTTTGTAAATATTCATAAAAATGCTCTTAAAGAAGCGGTTAATAACCTAAACAATTCTCATATTAAAGGCTTTAAAGTTTTAGTTGAACTTGCAAACAAAAAGGAAGACTCTTCTAAATTTTCTGCAAAGTCAAAAGATAAAAATAAGAAAGATAAAAAAGACAAAAAGGGCGAAAAGTCTAAACGTGATAAAAAGAGAAGATAAATTTTCAAGAAAATTAAGGTAAATTATGGAATTTTGTAAATATAAAAAAGATTTGAATTTTTCATACACAATGGGAGCTTTCCCGACTATCGAGCTTTTGCAGTCAAAGAAATACAAGACTATAGCAGTTTTGGTACATTCAAAATACGACGACAAGGAAAGACTTGAAAAAATCTGTGATGAAAAAGGAATTAATTTAATTTATAATGATAAAATTGTAAATAAACTTCAAAGCAAGGAAAATACATTCGTAATAGGAGTTTTTGAAAAGAACTTTGCCAAGATAAAAAAAGACAATCACATACTATTATGTGAGCCGAGAGATAAGGGAAATTTAGGTACAATTTTACGAACAGCATTGGGCTTCGGCTTTAAAAATATTGCAATAATTGACGGTTGTGATGTTTTTGATCCTAAAACTGTTAGAGCATCAATGGGAGCAATCTTTAAGATGAATGTAGAAATCTTTAAAAACTTTGAAGAATACAAAAAAACTTTTGAAGAAAATAATATCTACTCTTTCATTTTAAATAAAGATTCAGTTTCTTTAAAAGCTGTGGAGATTAAAAAGCCTTTTACATTGATGTTCGGAAATGAATCACATGGACTTGAAAACTTTGACTTAAAAGGTACAACACCTGTATTTATAGAACAGAGCGAAGACATAGACAGCTTTAATTTACCAATTGCAAGTTCAATAGCAATGTATAAATTTACGGAAAAAGAATAAGAATAAAGTAAAAAGCAGGGAAATCCCTGCTTTTTTAGTACACTTGTATAAAAATGACTGTGGAAATTTCATATTTTTGATTTAGCAAAACTAAATATATAGAATATACATCAATAATATGAGTATAAAATAAAATTTTTTACGTCATAATCTTTGAAAAAATTTCCCCTAACACGTCATCTCGACCGGAGTGAAACGGAGCGGAGAGATCTCATACTTTTGCTTTAGCAAAAGTAAATGTATCGAAGATACATCAATAATTTATTAGGATTTCTTTCAGAAATACTATTGCTTGTAAACAAGCAATAGTTGAGATCTTTCGACTTTGCTCAAGATGACGTGTTAAGGGCATTGTTTTGCAAGGTGCTATGATGTGAAATATTTTGTTTTGTATAAGATTATAAATATAGTTTGATGTTTATTTACCTTTAACGTTAAGCTACTAATCGAAGGTATTTCCTTAAACGTCATTTCGACTGTATCGATAGCGAAATGAATCTAGCCCTAACTTTGCTTGTTTACAAGCAATAGTAGGTCTGACGGAATCGTTGTATCTTTTGATACAATTGCTCTGGAAATCTCATAGTTTTGCTTGTAAATAAGCAAAACTAAATGTATCGAAGATACATACAATGTAAAAAACTTATTTATTAAAAGTCTTTAGGATAATTTCGTTGTAATTATATATAGCTGTTTTATTTTTATATAAGTCCTTTACAGGACTTACTATTATTTGTAAACAAATAATAGTTGAGATTTCTCCACTTCACTTCACTACGTTTCGTTTCGGTCGAAATGACGTGTAGTGATGATTTTCATATTAAAGTGCTATGACGTGAATTATTTTGTTTTATTTATAATTATTAACACTTTTTAGAATTTATTTATCTTTAACGTTAAGCTAATAATCTAAGGTATTTCCTTAAACGTCATTCAATCTAGCCCTAACTTTGCTTGGTTACAAGCAATAGTAGGTTTGAGGCAGTTTTTATATAATTTTATACAATATCTATGGGAATTTTTTAGTAAATTATTAATAAAATATGAAATTTATTTACTGTTAACGTCTATCTCTTAAACAAAGATACTTACTTTATACGTCATTTCGACCGTAACGTAACGAAGCGTAGCGAAGTAGAGTGTAGCGGAGAAATCTCATAGTTTTGCTTGTAAATAAGCAAAACTAAAATGTATCGAAGATACATCATTTGGAATAATGCTATAAATCATACTTTAAAACAAGCAAAAAGCAGGGGAAATCCCTGCTTTTTTTGTCTTAGTATGGATGCGTTTAAGCATTAATAAAGTTTTCTAACTTTTCTTTTAATTCGTCAAATTCAAATCCACCTTTAATAGCAATCATTTCAAGAGTTGCAATATCTTTCATCATTGCAAATAATTCTGGATTATCAAGATTTGAATATTCTGGGTTTAAAGTTTTTAAAAAGTCCTTAACTTCTGGATGTTGTTCTAATAATTCACCAATTTTTGTACTTTTTTCTAATTTCATAGTATTTCTCCTTTTCTCTAATCAATTTAATTACTCTTTATTCGATTTATTATTTATGTTAATAATATTATAGCCTTATTTGTATTGAAAATCTGTTGCATTTGAAACAAAATAAAAAATTACATAAAAAAATTCCTATGAGCAAAACTCATAGGAATTGGTCGGGGTGAGAAGATTCGAACTCCCGGCCCCATGGTCCCAAACCACGTGCGCTACCAAACTGCGCTACACCCCGTTACGATTACCTG
>CABRGI010000019.1 GCA_902470455.1 uncultured Parvimonas sp. | reverse complement strand
TTTGGTAAGCAAGAATGATTTAGTAAAAGTTGGTCAAAAGATTGGTGAAGCGTCAGCTTTTATTTCTGCAAATGTCCATTCAAGTGTTAGCGGTAAGGTTAAGTCTATTGACGAGATTATGACAGCTACTGGAGTTGTGTGTCAAGGAGTAACTATCGAAAATGATGGTTTAGATGAATTGGGATATGAAGAAAAAAATTTAACAATTGATGAAGTAAGCGCGACAGACATAATAGACGCCATTAAAGAAGCCGGAATTGTCGGCCTTGGTGGTGCAGGATTTCCTACTCATGTTAAGTTAACAGCGAGAGAAGGACAAGTTACAGACTACATAATAATAAACTGCGCTGAATGTGAGCCATATTTAACAAGTGATCAACTTATGATGGAATTATATCCTGAAAAAGTTGTTATGGGACTTTTACTTGCGATGAAGGCAATGGGAGCAAAAAAAGGTATTTTAGGTATCGAAGATAATAAGCCACTTGCTATTGACAAATTGAAAGAGGCTTCAAAGTCTTATCCAGAGGTAACTGTAAGTGTTGTAAAAACTAAATATCCTCAAGGAGATCAAAAAAGACTTATCCAAGCTACAACTGGAATAGTTGTACCTTCAGGAGCTTCAACTTCAGCAGTTGGCATTAGAGTAATAAATGCTAATACTGCAATTGCAATTAATGACGCTGTTCTACATGGTAAACCATTATATGAAAAATTGGTTACTATGACAGGTCATGCGCTAAAAGAACCGCAAAATGTTATGGTTAGAGTAGGATCAAAAGTTTCCGATATTGTAGAATTTATTGGAGGATATGAGAGTGAGCCCGGAAAAATTATTTCTGGGGGACCAATGATGGGTGAAACACAATATACTCCTAATGTTACTACAGGTAAAGCTATGGGTGGATTACTTTTTATGACTCAAGAGGAAAGCGCACCTAAAGCTGTAAGTCCTTGCATAAGATGTGGTAGATGTGTTGATATTTGTCCTGTGTACTTACAGCCTTTGTATTTACAGCTATATACTTTGAAAAATAGAGTTGAAGAGGCAGAAAAATTACATTTAATGGATTGTATTGAATGTGGTTCTTGCTCATATATTTGTCCGTCAAATAGACCTTTAGTTGAAACTATCAGACTTGGAAAAGCTGAAGTGAGAAAACAAGGTAAAGGAAAGAGATTATAAGGAGGGTACTATGGAAGAAAAAGATTTAAAAGTTGAAGTCCCTTCTGAATTAGAAAACGGAACGGATGTTGAGACAAAAGAAGTGGTATCTGAAAATGTTGAAGAAGTAAAGGAAGTAAGTGATGTTGAAACTGAAACTTTTGAAACTACTTCTAAAACTGAAGAGACAAAATCAGAAAGACCGGTTAGAGAAAGAAGAGAAAGAACTCCTAGAGAACCCAGGGAAAGATCTGAAAGACCTGTAAGGGAAAGAAAATCAAGAGTTGTTTCAGATGAAGAAAATACAAGTTCTGATACAGCTGAAAATTCACAAGCAGATGAAGAAGTAAAAACAGAAAGACCTGCAAGGGAAAGACGTGAAAGAACGCCTAGAGAACCTAGAGAGCCTAGAGAAAGAGCGGAACGCCCTGCAAGAGAAAGAAGAGAAAGAACATCTGAAACTGATGAGTCTTCAGAAGAAAAGCCTTCAAGAGAGAGACGTGAAAGACCTGCAAGAGGTGGACGTAATGAAGAACCTCAAATAAAGTTATTTGTAGGCTCATCTCCTCATTTAAGAAGTGAAGCTACAGTAAGTACAGTTATGAGAGATGTTGTTATTGCCTTGATACCAACATTGCTTGCTGGTATTTATTTCTTTGGATTAAGAGCTTTATTAGTTACATTGGTGTCAGTTGCATTTGCAGTGGGTTCTGAATACATTTACGAAAAATTGACACATAAACCTATTACTATTAAAGATTTTTCCGCAGTTATTACAGGAATGCTAATAGCTTTTAACGTACCTGTTACTATTCCATATTGGATGGTTGCACTTGGAAGTATGTTTGCAATAATAATTGTTAAACAATTATATGGTGGTCTTGGAATGAACTTTATGAACCCGGCACTTGCTGCAAGAGCTGCATTAATGGCATCATTCCCAACTGCAATGGCAAATTATGCTGCACCTAATACAACAATTTCAAATTTGATAAATTCATCAACTTATTCTTCATTGGATGCATCAACTTTTGCTACACCTTTATCAAAAGGAACTCAAGTAAATTTCCTTGAAGCATTTTTAGGAGTAAGAGGTGGTTGTATTGGTGAAGTTTCAACTATATGTTTATTGATTGGTGCAGGATATTTATTATACAGAGGAGTTATTCAATTAAGAATTCCACTTGTATTTATTTCTACAACTGCAGTTGTTTTAGCTCTTACAGGAACTGCTATAGCTGATTTACCAGTTCAACTTTTGATGGGTGGACTTATATTAGGGGCATTCTTTATGGCTACTGATTATGTTTCAGCTCCAGTTAATAGAAAAGCTCAAATATTTTTCGCGATGGGTTGTGGTATTATAACTGCACTTATAAGAAATTTTGGTAGTTTACCGGAAGGGGTAAGTTATTCAATTCTATTTATGAATATCTTTACACCACTTTTAGAAAAATATTGTGTCCCTAAAGTTTTTGGAGAAGGGAGAGTTAAAAAGTAATGAAAGAAACTATTAAATTGACAGTCAGATTGTTTTTAATTACTGCAATTGCAGGTTTCGTTCTTGCATTTGCAAACAGTTTTACTTCTCCGGTTATTAAAGCAAGAGAAAAGGCTCAATATGAGGCTGCTTTAAAGGAAGTTTTTGCTGACGCTGATAAGTTTGAGGCTGTCGAAGAAGGAAAACTTAATACAATAAAAACAAAGATAAAAAATATAGAAAAAATAGAAGTTGCAAAGAAATCAGATAAAACTGTAGGTTATGTTTTTAAGACTTTAGGAAAAAATGGTTATGGTGGCGATATTTCAATGCTTATGGCTATAAATACAGAAAATAAAACTATAGTTGGTTTTAAAGTTTTAAAACATAGTGAAACTCCTGGTCTTGGAAGTAGAGTAACAACCGAAGAATATGCAAAAAGTGTTGTAGGAAATAAAGTTACTGAACATTTGGTTAAAAATTTACATCCGGATGCAGATAATGATATTCAAGCAATAACTGGAACAACAATAAGTGTTAATGCAGTTTTAAATGGATTAAATGCTGCAATTGATGCTTTACAAGAACTTGAAAAGTAGGAGGGTTAATATGAAATTAAAAAAGATTTTCTTCGATGGTATATTTGCAAATAACCCTGTACTTGTTCAACTTGTTGGTATGTGTTCTGTATTAGCCGTAACAACAAGCGTTACAAATGCGATAGGAATGGGATCATCTGTAATATTCGTAGTTACTTGTTCAAATATTGTAATTTCAAGCCTTAGAAAGTTTATTCCGGACAAAGTTAGAATACCTGCATATGTTGTAATTATAGCGACATTCGTAACATTGGTACAAATGTTCTTATCAGCATATATACCTGCACTATATGACAGCTTGGGATTATTTATTCCACTTATAGTAGTAAACTGTTTAATATTAGCAAGAGCAGAGTCCTTTGCATCAAAGAATACTGTTTTTTCATCAATGATAGATGGTATAGGACAAGGAGTCGGATTTACTTGTGCACTTATAGTATTATCAAGTGTTCGTGAAATTTTAGGTAATGGTACATGGTTAGGATTTCCAATTCTTGGAAAGAACTATGTAAGTATAGGTGTTATTACACAAGCTCCAGGAGCATTTATTATTCTTGGACTTTTGGTAGCTGGATTTAATATGTTAAGTAGAAAAGTTAATGCTAAAAAAGAAGGAGGTAACTAATGGGTACAATATTAAAAATTTTAGTTGCATCAATTTTAGTAAATAACTATGTACTAGGACAATTCTTAGGAATTTGTCCATTGATTGGTGTATCAAATAAAGTTGAAACTGCATTTGGTATGGGTATGGCAGTTACATTCGTAATTACAATTTCAAGTGCTGTAACTTGGGTAATTCAAAAGACATTGTTGGATACTTTAGGACTTGAATATTTACAAACTATCGTGTTTATACTTGTAATAGCTACTTTAGTACAATTTGTAGAAATGGTACTTAAAAAAATGAGTCCGAATCTTTATAATGCTTTGGGAGTTTTCCTTCCGCTTATAACTACAAACTGTGTAGTTTTAGGGGTTGCAATTACAAATATACAAAAAGAATATAATTTGTTAGAAACAATATTTAATGGTATGGGAGCATCTCTAGGCTTTTTGTTAGCTATAGTTTGCTTGGCTTCAATAAGAGAAAAATTAGAAGTAACAGAAGTTCCTAAAAATCTTGAAGGAGTTCCTCTTACATTAATTACCATTGGACTTATGTCTTTAGCATTTTATGGATTTGCGGGATTAGTATAGAGGTGAGATTATGAATGATATAATTATACCGGTTGTATTGCTTAGTGTTTTAGGTATTGTATTTGCATTGATACTTGGATTTGCGTCAAGAGTATTTTTTGTAAAAGTTGATGAAAAAGTAATACAGGTTAGAGAAGAATTGCCAGGTGCAAACTGTGGTGCTTGTGGATTTCCGGGCTGTGATGGTTTAGCAAAAGCCATTGCCGAAGGAACTGCCGGAATAAATGCTTGCCCTGTTGGAGGAGCTGACTTAGTTGCAAGGCTTGCAAAACTTTTAGGAACTGAAGCTGGCGAAGTTCAAAGAATGGTAGCTTGTGTAATGTGTCAAGGAGACAAAGATTTTGCTAAAGAAAAATACATATATACTGGCATTAGAGATTGTAGAGTAAACAACTCAATGCAAGGAGGAAGCAAGACTTGTGCTTATGGATGTTTAGGCTGTGGTACTTGTCAAGATGTTTGTGGATTCAATGCAATAGATATGATAAATGGGATTGCAGTTGTAAATAAAGAAAATTGTACGGCTTGTAATAAATGTATAGAAATTTGTCCAAAGAACCTAATTGATTTAGTTCCTTATGAACAAACAGTTATGGTAAAATGTAAGAGTTTTGCAGCTGGAAATGTTGTTAAAAATGCTTGTAAAGTTGGGTGTATTGGTTGTAAAATGTGTGCAAGAGTTTATCCTGAAGCATTTGTTATTGAAAACAATTTAGCTGTTCTAAATTACAAACATGGCTTAGATGAAGATTTACTTTTACAAGCTGCAGATAAATGTCCTACAAATGCAATTCATCCGGGATTAATTAAGAAAATGGCTGAAAAAGTTAATGAAGTAGCATAGATAAGAGTGGGTTTAAACTCACTCTTTTTTTGTTTTAATTATATATATTATATATGGAGTTATTTTAAATTTAACATTGTTTTTTTTTTATTTCTATGTTACAATAAATATATCAAAAGCGTTTTTTAACTTAAGTTATAAAAATTGGAGGTTTGTTATGAAAATTAAGAAAAAAATTAGTATTTTGTTAGCTTTGGGAATTATATCTATTCCTATTTTATCAGGTGTTAATTTTTCAAAATCATTTGCTCAAGAAGATACTTCTACTGGATGGATTCCTGATTATGCTGTTTCTCAAATTGAAAGTATGAGAAATTCTATTTCAGATAAAGAATGGGAGGAAATAGATTATTTTATAAGAACCAGAAATTATTATGCGTTGAAGCATTCCTTGATTACTATTGCTTCCTCTAGTGGAGGATGGGTTGCTGTTTTAGCATCTAATATTTTGGCAATTTATTTTACAAAATAGATATATTAATTATGGTAGTAAATAAATTTTTTAAAAAGTATTTGATTTCAGTTATAACGTTTTTGATAATTTTAATAGTATACAAACAAGATATCATAAAATTTATGGTATTGTATGTTTTGTTGTTGATTGTATTTGAATGTATATTACAATTAATTAAAAAAATTAAATAAATTCAATGAAAATTCCAGTTTTTAAAATTAAATACTGGAATTTTTTTATAAAAAAACTATTTGTAAGGGTGTTTTATTTTAACTTTTTCATAAAAAAAAAACTTGACTTGAAAACATTTCCATATTATAATATTCCTAAGGTATTAATTTATCTATTTTACAATATGTAAGGGGGAATTAGATATGAAATCATATTCTACAGAAAAGATTAGAAATCTTGCGTTAGTTGGACATAGTGCCAGTGGTAAGACTTCAGTTTGTGAGGCTTTACTTTATAAAACAGGCAATTTAAAAAGACTTGGTAAGGTTGAGGACGGAAATACCGTAACTGACTTTGATAAAGAAGAAATTTCAAGAGGAGTTTCTATTTCAACTGCTGTTGCACCAGTTGAATGGAGAGACTTTAAGATAAATTTAATTGACACTCCGGGATATTTTGATTTTAGTGGGGAAGTTTACAGTTCCCTTAGAGCATCAGAAGCAGCTTTAGTTGTTTTAGATGCACAAAATGGTATTGAAGTAGGTGCTGAAAAAGTATTAAAATATACTGAAAGTATTGAATTGCCAAGAATTATCTTTGTAAATAAAATGGATAAAGAAAATGTTAACTTTGCAAAAGTAGTTAGTGACTTGCATATAGCTTTTGGTAAAAAAGTTATTCCATTTACACTTGCATTAGGCGAAGGTGAAAATTTTAAAGGTATTATTGATGTTTTAAATAAAAAAGCTTATGAATATGATGGATTTGAAAGAAAAGAAGTTGAAATTCCTGAGATAAGAGTTGAAGAAGTAAATCATGTTTATGATACAATTGTTGAAGTTGTTGCAGAAACTGATGATGAGCTTATGGAAAAATTCTTTGAAGGAGAAGAATTTAGTCATGAAGAATTTATGAAGGGTGTAACAAGTGCATTGTTAAACGGTTCAGCGGTTCCTTTAATTTGCGGTTCTGCTACTACAGGTGCCGGTATTGATATGCTACTTGATATTATTACTGATTATATGCCTGCTCCAAATGATGAAAGAGCAAAAAGAGGCTTTAGAAATGAAGATGATAATGTAAGAAAGATTGATGTAAATGAACCTTTCTCTGCCGTTGTTTTCAAAACCATTGTTGACCCATTCGTTGGAAGAATTTCAATTTTTAAAGTTATGAGTGGAAAAATTACTAAAGATACAGAAATTTTCAACTCAACTAAAGATGAAATGGATAAGGCTGCTGGACTTTTCTTCTTAAGAGGAAAAACTCAAATAGAAACTTCTGAAATAGTTGCCGGAGATATTGGAGCCGTTTCAAAACTTAATTTAACTGAAACAGGAGATACTCTTTGTGATAAGCAAAATAAAACTCTTTATAAGAAGATTAAGTATCCTAAACCAAATCTTTATTTTGCAATAGAACCTAAATCTAAAAATGATGAAGATAAGATTTCGCAAGCTCTTCATAAATTACATGAAGAAGATCCAAGTTTCGTATCTGAAAGAAATATAGAAACTAAACAACATTTGATAGGTGGACAAGGAAATGTTCAACTTCAAATTGTTTTAGATAAACTTAAAAATGCTTATGGAGTGGAAACTAATATTATTCCTTTAAGAATTGCATATAGAGAAACAATTAAAGGAAAGTCTGATGTTCAAGGAAAACATAAAAAACAATCCGGTGGAGCTGGTCAATATGGAGATGTATTTATGAGATTTGAACCTACAACAGAAGAATTTGAATTTTCAGAAGAAGTTTTTGGAGGAGCTGTTCCTAGAAATTACTTCCCAGCTGTTGAAAAAGGTATTAGAGATAGTCTTGAAAAGGGGATTTTAGCAGGATATCCTGTTGTGAATGTTAAGGCAACTCTTTATGACGGTTCATACCACCCTGTTGACTCAAACGAAATGGCATTTAAAATTGCTGCTTCTCTAGCATTTAAGAAAGGAATGGAACAAGCTCATCCTGTTTTACTTGAACCTATAATGAAAGTTGAAGTTAGAATTCCTGAAAGCTATATGGGAGATGTAATGGGTGACTTAAACAAGAGAAGAGGAAAAGTTTTAGGTATGGAAATGCTTGAAGACGGAACTCAACTTGTTATCGGAGAAGCACCACATTCTGAACTTTTTGAATATGCTATAGATTTAAGATCAATGACTCAAGCTAGAGGAGATTTTTCAATGGAATTTGATAGATATGAAGAAGTTCCTGCAAATATTGCTGAAAAGATTATTGAAGAGTCAAAAATAGAAAAATAGATAAATAGAACAATAAATAATCATAAATTCCACCCTTCAACGATATAACACATTAGGTAAGGGTGGATTTTTTTACATATTAAGAATTAAAGGAGAGAATATATGCGTAATGAAAGATTACCTGCAGAGGAGAGAAAGTGGCAAATTAGATATTCTGCTAAAGATATTTTTCTTTGTAAGGGATTTCATAATACAACTATGGAGGATGTCATTGCAAATAGTGGCATGAGTAAGGGTGGAGTTTATAAATATTATAAAAGCACTACAGATATGTTGTATGATTTAATGGAAGATGGCTGTGAATATAGATTTGGAATAGTGGATCATTTTTTATCGGCAAATAAAAATTTAGATAAATTTGATATTATATCTGAGATTATGGTAGAAAAAATTCTAGATGATAATGAACTTTCTAAAGTTTATGCTATTTTTCTTCAAGAAAAACAATATGATGAAAGTTTGGAGGAGTTATTCTTAAAGTTAAAAGAAGAAACTTTTATATATTTGAATAAGCTTTTTAAGAAATTTGGTTTTGATTTTAATTATAATGAGTATGATTTTTTAACGGATTTTATGAACAGTCTTATTTTAGGAAGAGATATTTTAAAAGTAAAAAATTCTTTTATAAAAAATAGAGCAATACTAAAAAATGCTATAAAAGAATATTTAAAAAATTTAGAATAGTAATTTAAAAATCTCAAAGCTTTTAACTTTGGGATTTTTTCGTTGACATAAAAATTTTTATGGGTTATAATTTGTTTTAATTGATTAGAAAATTTATATAAGTGAGAGATTTATGAGAGATATTGAAGTAAATATAAATGATTCTGGGCAAAGAATTGACAGATTTTTAAAAAAATATTTGAATAATGCAAGTACTTCTATGATTCAAAAATTTTTGAGAACAAAAAAGATAAAAGTTAATAGGAAAAAGGTTGATTCAAGTTATATTTTAGCCTTAAATGATGTAATAAATATTTTTATTTATGAAGAAGAATTAGAAAAACTGATTATTTCAAAATCAAAGAAATATTCATATTCTAAAAAACTTGATATTGTTTATGAAGATGAAAATATTATTGTTATGAATAAACCTAAAAATTTATTGTCTCATGCGTCTTCTAAAGAAGATTATGGAAATAATTTGGTGGATTTTATGATTGGATATTTACTTGAAAAGGGAGATTATAATCCAAGAGCTGAAAAGACTTTTGTTCCCGCAATAATCAACAGATTGGATAGAAATACTTCAGGTCTTGTTATAGGAGCTAAAAATTCAAAGGCTCTTAGACAGTTAAATAA
>CABRGI010000018.1 GCA_902470455.1 uncultured Parvimonas sp. | reverse complement strand
AAATCTCCTGAACTTTCAAGGGATCTTGGAGGAGTTGTACTTAAAAATTTCGGAAATCTTTTAAAGGTTGACGTTCATAATCCGCAAATGCCAATTTATGTAGATGTTAAAGAATATGTTTATGTCTATGTAAAGAGATATAAGGGTTTTGGTGGACTTCCAATTGGCTCAAGCGGAAGAGGACTTTTGCTTCTTTCAGGGGGAATTGACAGCCCCGTTGCTGGTTTTGTTATGGGCAAAAGAGGTATGGAAATCGGAGCAATACATTTCCATTCTTATCCTTTTACAAGTGAAAGAGGAGAGGAAAAAGTTAAAGACCTTGCAAAAATACTTTCAAATTATGTTGGAAAATTTACAATGACAAGCATAAATCTTTTACCGATTCAAAAGGAAATTGCAAGCAAATGCCCTGAAAAAGAAATTACTATTCTAGGCAGAATTTTTATGATGAAAATTGCAGAAAAACTTGCGATTAAACAAAATTATCATGCATTAATTACAGGAGAAAGTCTTGGACAGGTTGCAAGTCAAACTATTCAAGGAATTACAGTTGTGGATAAATCTACTGAAATTTCAATTTTAAGACCTTTAATTGCAATGGATAAAACTGAAATCATTGACATTGCAAGAATGATTGATACTTATGAAACTAGTATCTTACCTTTTGAGGATTGTTGTACCGTGTTTTTACCAAAACATCCGGTAACAAAACCGAAGATTGAAGATATAAATAACAGTTTATCTCTTTTAGATGTGGATAGACTCATTGACGAAGCGTTGGCTAATAAAAAAGTGTATGAAATAAATGAACAATAGTAGAAAGAGATTTATTGGTGTTCCTTATAATTTCAACAGTTTTTATATTAAAAATTGGGGTAAAAATTAATGGATAAATAATTGGAGGTAAGTATGAAAAAATTACAAAAAATTTCATTAGCTTTAGCGATTTGTTCAATTTCTTCCTTTGCAGTTGGTTGTTCAACAAAAGAAACTAAAGAAACAAAAACAGAGAAAAAAGAAGAAAAAATTAATATTACTTCACAAGAGCTTGTTAAGAAAGTTACTGATGCTACAAATGCAGTAAAAAGCGCAAAAGTTAATGCTAAAACTCAAGTAGTTGGTGAAATTTCAGGTAAAACAGTAACTACTGATTTAGTATTAGAGTCAACAATGACAAAAGAGCCATTTGCAGTAAAATTTGATAGCACTTCAACTACAGACGGTGAATCTTATAAAGCTAGTATTTATTTTACACAAAACGATGTTTACTTAACAGATTCAAAACTTAAAGAATGGGTTAAGATTAATGATGATGAATTAAAAGCGATATATAAAAAACAAGAAAATTCTGTAAACTTTAAAAATATTGTAGAGTTATTGGAAGTTCTAAAAGATAAAATTAAAGTTGAACAGGAAGGTTCAAACTTTGTAGTAACTTATACAGGAAATGACGATGAAATAAATAATCCTTTGAAAAATACAATAATTTCAACTGAACCTGCAGCTGGTAGAATGCTCGAATCTTCAAAAGCTGATAATTTAGAAATAAAAGTACTTATTGATAAAAATACATTTATACCAGTTGATTATGATATAAAGACAAAGATGACAGTTAGTGAAGGCACAAAAGTATTAACATTTGATATGAGTTTAAACTTTAAATATTCTGAAATAAATGAAGTTAAAGAAATAGTTATTCCAGATGATGTTAAAAATGCAAAAGATTTTGAAGCGAGATAAAAAACAAACAGACAAAGTATTATTTGTCTGTTTTTTGCTAAAAAAATTCAAAAGTCTTTACTTTTTGTTAAAAATGTATTACAATGTAGCTACCGATAAGGAGGTAATTTATGAAAAAAGTACAGAAAATATCATTAGCATTAGCTCTATGTTCACTTTCAATCTTTGCAGTAGGATGCCAAGAAAAGAAAGGAAATACAGAAAAAAAAGAAGCTAATACTACAACAAATAATGCTAATACTAGCGAAAAGAAGGAAACTAAAGTAGCTCTTTCTAATGAACTTTTACAAAAAGTTACAGATGCATCAAAAGCTGTAAAAAGTGCGAATGCAAAAGCTAATTTAACTCATAAATTCAGAAGTTCAATTAAAGAAATAAACACAATTTTAGATTTTGATTTTTCTATGGTAAAAGAACCAGCTTTTATTGTAAAATTAACTCGTCATGCAGATAATAATGGACAAAAACTTGAAAATGATCAATATATTACTGATGATAAAATGTATGTTCAAGATGCTAAGACAAAAGAGTGGATGCATGGAACTCATAAAAGACTTAGAAAAGTTTACGATGGAAGAAGAAAAATTGTAAATTTTGACTCTGTTTTAGAATTTATGAGCGAAAATCAAGCAAATTTAAAAGTTGAAGAAAAAGGCGATGTTATAGAAGTTACTTACCAAGGAAATGATCAAACTTCTTCAGATTCTTTCTTAAAAATTGCAAATCTATTAACAACAGTTATAGAAGGAAATATAAAAGAAATGGGTCTAGAAAATATGACTGCTAAGATTACAATAGACGCTAAAACTTTTATACCAAAAGAATTTGATGTAATAGCTAAATATACAAAAGTTAATGCCGGACAAACTGTTTTAACTTGGGATTTTTCATATAAAGCAACTTACACAGATATAAATGGAGTTAAGGAAATAGTAATTCCTAACGAAGTTAAAAATTCTAGAAATGCAGATCCAAAATAGAGTTTAATTTTAATACAGACAAATTTGATTTGTCTGTATTTTTATGTAAAAATTATAATTGTATTTACTTTTTGTTAAAAATATATTACAATTGAGATACAAATCAGGAGGTAATTTATGAAAAAGGTAAATAAATTATTAATGGCATTAGCTTTATGCTCAATTTCTGTTGTTGCTGTAGGCTGTTCATCAAATGGTGGTGGAAAACTAAGTAATGAAGAAATAGTTAAGAAAATTGATGAAGCTTCAAAATCAGTAAAGAGCTCAAAAGCAAATGTTGAAAGTAAAGTAAGTTTTAATCTTGGTGGAAAAGATTATGTTACATCTGTAACAATGGAAGCAGAGGCAATTTCAGAACCGTTGACAGTAAAAATTACCGGAAAAACAGAAACTCTTGGACAAAGTTTTGATATGAATATGTACATTACTGAAGAAAATATGTATATTCAAAATATGTTAACTAAAGAGTGGATGCATGTTAAAGATGAAAATCTTAAAAAAACATTGGAAGAACGTAAAAATTCAGCTAATTTCAATGATTCATTAGCACTTTTAAATGCAATGCAAAAAAATATAAAAGTAGAAGAAAAGGGTTCAAATTACGAAGCTACTTATTCAGGAATTGACGATTCAGCTAAAGAAGCCTTGAAGAAAATGATGATTTCAAGTCAACCGGATGCGGTAAAAGCACTAAAGAATATGGAAATAGAAAAACTGGATATCAAATATGTAATTGATAAAAGCACATTTTATCCAACAGAATGTGAAATTAAAACAGGAATGAAAGTTTCAGAAGCGGGTCAAACCGTATCATTTGCTATGGAAATGAAAATCAAGTATTCTGATATAAATCAAGTTAAGGAAATAGTAATTCCTGATGAAGTTAAAAATGCAAAAGACTATAAATCTAATTAAAGAAAATTTAATGCAGATAAATGAAAGTTTATCTGCATTTTTTTGAATATTTTAAGTCTTTACTTTTTTAAAAAAATATATTAATATATACTTACACATTGACTAAGGAGGTTAATATGAAAAAAATACAAAGAATATTAATGGCTCTTGCTCTTTGTTCTCTTTCTATTGGAGCAGTAGGCTGTTCATCAAATAGTAAGATGAGTAATGAAGAGCTTGTAAAAAAGATTGACGAATCTTCGAAATCGGTAAAGAGTTCGAAGTCAAAAGTGGAGAGCAAATTAAGTGTTAATCTTTCAGGTAAAAGTATAGTCACAACTGTTACAATGGACGCAGAAGCTACTGAAGATCCATTTGTCGTAAAAGTAGATGGAAAAGTGGAAACAGGCGGAAAGAGCAGAGATATTAATATGTATATGCTGGGAGAAAAGATATATATAAAAAATATTTACAATCAGTGGGTACTTGCTAAAGATGCAAATTTAAGAAAAGCATTTGAAGATAGAAAAAATATTGCTAAATTTGACAATATGGTAGAGCTTTTAAAATCTGTTGAAAAGAATTTGAATGTAGAAGAAAAGGGCTCAAATTATGAAGTTACTTATTCAGGAATTGACGATTCAGCTAAAGAATCCTTGAAAAAAGCTATAATTTCAACTCAACAAAACTCAGAAAAAATTCTTAAAAATATGGAAATTGAAAAACTTGAAATAAAATACCTAATTGATAAAAAGACATTTTATCCAACAGACTGTGAAATAAAATCAACAGTTAAGGTTTCGCAAGGAACCAAAGAAATATCCTTTGATATGGATATAAAAGCAAATTATTTCGACATTAATCAAGTTAAAGAAATAGCAATTCCTGATGAAGTAAAAAATGCAAAATAATTGAAGAAAATAGAGAAAAATAATTTAATGCAGACTGAATGTCTGCATTTTTGCTTCAAAACTTATATTTACATTTTATTAAAGATATATTAAAATGTAATTAGCATTTGTTTTGGAGGTGTGATATGAAGATAATACAAAAAATTCTAGTATTTTTAACTATTTTTTCGTTTTTTATTATAGCAGTAGGTTGTTCGTTTAATAGAGATAATACTGTAAATGAAGATTTAATTAATAAAATTAGTAATGCCACAAAATCAATAAAAAGTACAAATGCAAAAATAGAAACTAAACTAAATTTCACAAATCCGGATCAAAATGTAAATGCAATTATAACTTTAAACAGTTCCATAACTACAAATCCGTCAATTGTAAAAATTAGTCGTAATGAAGAAAGAAATGGACAAAAGGTAGAGAATATATTTTATATTACAGACGATACGGTTTATATAGAAGATGTAGAAACTAACACTTGGAAGAAGGCTATAAACGAAAAGTTTAGACAATCGTATAACCGTAGAATAAGCCTTACAAACTTTGAAAGTGTAACAGAATTTTTAAACTCCATTAAAAATAAAATGAAAGTGTCTGAACAGGACTTGTTTTATGAAGTTAATTATTCAGGAAGTGAACTTTCTGTTAAAGAAGTCTTGGCAAAAATTACAACCTTGATTCAACCGGATATAGATAGATTAATAAAACAGCTATTGCCTGAAAAAATTGAAGTAAAATATATAATTGACAAAAAGACATTTTTACCGATAGAATGTAAAATAAAAGCCAAATTTGCATATTTTAAAGATGGAAAAAGAGTTGAGGCAATATCTTTGGATGAAGAAATTATAATAAAATATTCTGAAATCAATGAAGTTGAAGAAATAGTAATACCTGATGAGGCTAAAGACGGAAAATTTATAGAAGATGAACTATCTTATAATTAACGATTGGACATTTAAGGAGTGAAAATTATGGAAATAGCAGAGGGCATTATAAAAGCTATAGTTTTAGTTATTTTAGTAGTTATTTTGATGTTTTTGGCAAAAGAATCTACAGTTGAAAATAAATTTACAATGAGAAAATATATAAAATGGATTTTTCTTATAGAAATCATCTTAATTGTTTATGTAACATTAATGCGATTATATTTTGAATACAGTTTTCTTTCATATACATTTGTTATTGGAATAATCATATCAGTAACTATGGCATATCGACTTATGATTTATATTAGAGAGATGGCTTGGATATGGTTTTTTAAAAAATATGGAGATTATAGTAAAGGAAAAAATCCATTATACTACTTTAAATATCATCTTTACAGTCTCTTTTTTGGAGAAAAAGGATATCATTACCTTATTTTTGGATTTGTTGAGATAATACTTATACTATTTCCAATGGTAATACTGTCTAATTTACTAGCTTTTCTAATATCAAATTTAATTTTAGGAAACGGCTGGAGTATTGTTATATAAATAGGAAAATTAAGCAAACAACAAAAAATGCAGATAAATATTATCTGCATTTTTTAATAATTATTTACTATTTTATATCTTGTTTTTTAAAGATATAGATGCTTAAAAGCGAGCATACTATAATCCATACAAACATTGAAATTATAAAAGTTGTCGTTGATTTTGATGAAGATCCTGATGATATAATATGTGGAATATAATTAGGAGAAAATTTTGATAAATTTTTAAATTTGAAAATTACTTCTGCTAAGTTAATCAATATTTCTGATACTAATGTCAAAACTATTGAAATTGCAATAGCAGCTCCTGAGCTCTTTACTATAAAGCTAATTAAAGTAGTAATTGAGGCAAATGCACAAAGCGCAATAATTGCAATTCCTGTTAATTTCATTAGTTCTATAAAATCTTTTGACTTTATTGAAGTTTTTGAGAATAATATTAATACTATTAATCCCGCAATTACTGAACAAACCATAAAGAGAATAGCTAAAGCAAAATTCCAAATCAATTTTGAAAGCACTATTTCTTCTCTTTTAATTCCTTTAGAAGCAATATTTTTAATAGTTCCGGTTTTAAAGTCATTTCCAACAAATATACAAGGAATTATTAAAAATACTAAAGTTACAGGATTAGCAATAGATCTATATTGTTCAAATTGAAGATTTGAGATGCCGTAACCAGATGAAAATTTTATCATTATATATAAACCTAATGAATTCATAGCTATTGCTACTAATATACAAATCCACCAAAATTTACTTTTTTGTAATTTATATTTATCATAATTTAAAACTCTATTCATGTTTACCTCCTATAAGTTCCATAAAATAATCTTCTAAATCAACATTTTTAGTACCATAAGAAGTAGGAATTACACCTCTTGAAGTAATTTGCTTTAGAATTTCATCATAATCTTCTTCACTAGAGATAGTAAATTTAGAATTTTCTCTATCTAATGAATATTTTATATTATATTCATTAAAGAATGTTTCAACATTTTCAATATCATTTTCTTTAACTTTTATTTCAAAACCATTTTCAGTTTTTTCATCAAGCTCTTTAGCAGAAAATTCTTTGATAAGTCTGCCTTTATCGATAACTCCATATCTTGTTGCCAATTTATGTAGTTCTCCTAAAATATGGCTTGAAATTAAAACTGTAATATTTTGTTCTCTATTTAATTTTAAAATCAAATTTCTAATATCTCTGATTCCTTCAGGATCAAGTCCATTTATAGGTTCATCAAGAACTAAAAATTCAGGATTTCCTACAAGTGCAAGAGCTATTGAAAGTCTTTGCTTCATTCCAAGCGAAAAATCTTTTGTTTTTTTCTTCATTGAAGTATCTAAATCTACAGTTTTAAGGATTTCCGCTATTTCTGTTTCGCTAAGATTAACTCCAACTGCTTTAGATTGAGCAATTATATTTTCCCTTGCAGTCATTTTTGGAAATACTGCAGGATTTTCTATAATACAACCAATTTTATCTCTTCCTTCAAGCAGATTAGTTGAACCGAAAAGTTCTACTTCACCACTATTTTTCTCACAAAGACCCAGTAAAATTCTAATTAAAGTAGTTTTACCTGCTCCATTTCTTCCGATAAATCCGTAAATATCTCCACGATAAATATTCATATCAACATTATCTACTGCATAATTTTGTCCGAACATTTTAGTAAGACTCTTTACTTGTAAAATATTTTCCATAAAAAAAACCTCCTTATAAAGCTTTTTAACTATTTTAGCATAAAGAGGTTTAAATATCAATATTATTCATCAAAAGCTGTACTTGTTACAGTAGCTTTGTTGTTTTCAAGAAGTTTTGAGCTCATTCCTACAAACCAAGCAACTAGCATTGGTAAAACCCAGCCAAGACTTAAGCTGTAGAAAGGAAGTCTTGAAACTAAATCTGATACAATCGGTAAATTTAATTTAACACTTTGTAATGCTTCAACTACTGATATGAAAGTTACAGTGTAGCAAACTAATCTGTAAGTAAATTTGTTATATCCGAAATATTTTTCTGTAAGTCCTAGAACTATTAAAACTATTGAAACTGGATATATAGCTATTAGAACAGGAACAGAAACTTTTAATATTGTGTTAAGTCCAAAGTTTGCAACTAGGAAAGAAAGGAAAGTCCAAAATACTATCCAAGTATGGTAAGACACTTTTTCTTTTGTCATATTTTCAAAGAATTTACTTATACTAGTTATAAGTCCTATACAAGTTGTTAGACAAGCAAGAGTAAATATACTTGCAAGTAAAACTATACCGAATTTTCCAAATACGTATTGTGAAACAGTTGTTAATATTTCAGCACCGTTTTTAACATTTTCAGTTAAGCCTGATGTTGTCATTCCTATATAAGCAAGCATTGCATATATTACAAAAAGGAAAGCACCTGCTACTAAACCAACTTTTACAGTATAACCTATAACTTTTTCTTCGTTTTCAACTTGGAAAGATTTTATTGCAAGTGAGATTACAAGGCCGAAGTTTAAAGCGGCTATTGTATCCATTGTATTATATCCTTCTAAGAATCCTTTAACAGTTGAAGAAGTTGCATAATCTCCAACAGGGCTTGTTACAGCATTTGGATTTTTAAATAGAACTCCAACAAACATAACTGTTATTAGAACTAAAAGTGCAGGAGTTAAGAATTTTCCCATTCTAGTTACTAATTTGCTTGGCTTTAAACAAACTAAATAAGCTACAAAGAAGAATACAAAAGTATAAACAAGTCTTGAAAGATTTACTGATACATTTTCCGGTAAAAATGGAGCAACTGCCATTTCAAAAGGAAGACTTCCTGCTCTTGGTATTCCAAGTCCGGGTCCTATTGCCATATATATCATTGTTGTAAATACTAATGCAAAATACTTATCTACTTTACCAGCAAGATTTGAAAGACCTTTTGTCTTTGCTACACAAACTACACCTAAGATTGGGAATACAACTGCCGTTACTCCAAAAGCAAGTAAACTTTGGAAAGTTACACCCCCTGCTTGTTTTCCTAATAATGGAGGGAATATTAAATTTCCTGCTCCGAAAAATAAACCGAATAGCATTATCGCTACGCTAAAAAATTGTTCTCTTGATAAATTGTTTTTCATAAATTCCTCCTAAAAAATTTCAATATGGACATTTCGTTTAAATAATCTCATTATATAAATGGTGGTAAATTATTTCAAAAATAAAAAAGTCCTTTGTTCTATTAGAACAAAGGACGAAATAACTTCCGCGGTACCACCTTAATTTTTCAAAAAATGAAACACTCAAACATCTAACAATGTCGGGTTTTTGTAACGCAAACCACTGCGAGATTCCTTACTTATTTCACGAATCCTTTATAAAAGATGATTTTCAAAAATTTTCCGTATTAGTTCACACCAACCACTAACTCTCTTAAACTTTCAATTTTCTACTCGTTCTTTCAAATTTATTTTCTATGGTCATTATTTTATCACTTAAAAAAATATTTGTCAATACTTTTTTTAAATTTTTTTATAAAAAACTTTAAAATAT
>CABRGI010000017.1 GCA_902470455.1 uncultured Parvimonas sp. | reverse complement strand
AAAATGCAAATGTAAGTGAAGTAAATGAGACAGGTACTTTAATGAAAGTAAGGCTTGAATTTACAGATAAAAGTACAAAAGATATATCAATAAATGTTATAGTAAAAGATACTGCTCCAAACAAAGCAGAGGAATTTAAAATTTTATATCCTGAAATAAAAAATGAAATAGTAAATGTAGTAGTAAAAGACCCTAAGTATGGAAATAAGGAAAATTTTGTGGAAACAGTTAAATGGGGTGCATTTTCAGACTTTGCTATAAATAGAGATTTAAAATTGAAATCTCGTTCTTCAGATATTTCACGTATTGAAGTAATACAAGAACCGGACAGATTGAAACTAGGAAATCAAAAAGGAAAGATAAAATTAAGCTTTAATGATGGATCTAAACTTGAATTAGAAATTTCAGTTAAAATAGTTCCATATCCTGTATATAGAATATTCAGATTAATGTCAAATAAGACACAATATGATTTACAAGATAAGCTCAATTTAAATGATTTAAAAGTAACATTATTTATGTCTAACAAATTGGAAAATGAATCCGATTGGGCAACTACCGGAACACCTATTTTAAATATACCTTATTCAGATTTTCACTTGTTTGGAATTAAAGTTGTAGATTTAGATTCAAAGAAAGAAATAGAAAATGATAGTATTATAAGTTCACTGATTAAGAATAAAAAATTATCAGTTGGAGCTTACTGTGAAAATTTAATTCAAAAAAATGATTATGAAAGTGGAAATAAATTGGTTGAAATTTTCAATATAAAAATAAGAAATATTGATGAATGGAAAGAACCTGAAAAAAATCCGGAAGAAAATAAAGAAATAAAAAATAGTGTAGAAAGCAATAAGAATCAAGATTCAGAAAAAGTTATTAATTCAAAAAAAGAAACTAAAAATGTTGATGAATTGGAGAATTCTTCTGCAGAAAATAAAATTACTGAAACAGGATATACAACTAAAGAAAAAGTATCTGAAACAGATTCGAACAATTTAGCAAAACCATCCGACGACTCAGTACAAAAACAAAATTTTAAAATTAATAAAAAGGAAGATTAGATGAATTTAATAGTAGGATTAATTACAATAACATTATTTTATATTTTATTTGCAAATATTATAAAAAAGTATCCAATTCTATTTTATATGGCGACTTATATATTAATAATTCCGGTTGTATTGTATTATCAAACAAAGTTTTATAAAAATATGCCAATTTGGTTTACAAAATATATTATGGATATTTTTAAAAGAGGCATATTTTCAACAGTAACATTTATGATAGTAATGTTTTTAGGAGTTATTACAACTCATAACAAATATACACGAAAACTTATGAGTATAAGAGGTGAAATGTCAATTATAGGTTGTTTTGCAGCGATTTGTCATAATGTATCATATGGGATAAGATATTTTGTAGAATTTTTTACAAATGCATCAAAAATGAATGTTTATACTAAGACGGCAACTATAATAAGTTTAATCCTTATATCAATGATGTTACCGCTTATGATAACTTCATTCAAGTGTGTGAGAAAGAAAATGAAAGCTAAAAATTGGAAAAATTTACAAAAGTTAGCATACCCGTTTTTTTATCTAATATATGTACACTTGATGATTCTATTTATGATTAAGCCTGAAAAACATATGCTGTCAATAGTGTTATATACAGTTATTTATATGTTATATACAATTCTTAGGGTTAGAAAATATTTTGTAACTAAAAGTAAGCAAAAATAAGAGCCCAGCATTCTATGATGCTTTGCATCGGGTGGTTATTGGGAACGTTATTGTTTCAAAATAAAAAAAGACTATTGTAAAGTAAAAAAATGCAATGGGCTTTTTTGTGAAATGATAATTTGCTTTAAAATAGTAATCTATCATTTATCTTTATATGAATAAAATTTTTTAAAAGGTTTTTATTAACAATGAAAATTTTTATTAATTTCTTGAAATTTTTTATTGAATATGATAATATATATCTGATAGATTTAATATTGAGTTTAAAGCATTGATTTTTTATGGTTAGTGCTTAACTTTTTCGCTATTTATGTGATATATATTATCTTTATCATATATTGTTTTTAGGGAGGTGCTAAGTTATAAAAAAAATATTATCTTTTTTTCTAATAATTTGTAGTGTTTTATTTGTATGTAATATTGGAAACGTTGATGCCAAAGTTGAAAAGAAAAAGTATTCAAATTGGCAAGAAGTTGCTAAAGATATGCATATAAAATTTACAGAAGCAAAAGAGTATGCTGATAAAAAAGATTTCAAAAGTGCTTACAAGGCAATGGATTCTGCATATTTTGATTATTATGAAGTTCAAGGTTTTGAAAAAAATGTTATGGTTGCAATTTCTAATAGTAGAGTAAATGAAATTGAGGCGGCATTTAGAGAAATTAAGCATACTTTTTTAGGAAATACAAGTGATTCTGTTGAAAAAATTAAGGCATCAATAGATGAACTTGATATGAAAGTTTATAGAGATGCACTTGTTTTGGATAAAGTAATTTCAAAAAATGCACCGGATTCGGAAGGTAAAGCTGTATTTGGAGATACTGAAATTAAACAGGGAGATGAGAAAGCTAAAAATATCCAAGATTTTTTAACATCATTCGGATTGATGCTTAGAGAGGGATTGGAAGCAATTCTTGTTTGTGTTGCAATTATTGCTTATCTTGTTAAAACAGGGAATAAGCATCTTTGTAAGTCAGTTTATTTGGGAATGGGTGCTGCCGTTGTATGTAGTTTTGGTTTAGCCATAATAATAAACTATTTATTAGGAGGAGTTGGACAGGAACTACTTGAAGGCTGGACTATGTTTTTAGCGGTTATTGTTTTATTCTATGTTAGTAACTGGATTTTATCTAAATCTGAAGAAGAAGCATGGGAAAATTATATTCAATCTAAAGTTCAAAAATCAATAGATAACAGAAGTAAGTGGACTTTGGTTTTTGCTGCTTTCTTAGCGGTATTGAGAGAGGGAGCGGAACTTATATTATTTTATAAAGCTTCATTTTCAGGAGGAAGTAAAATTTTATATCCTATGGGAGGACTTGTTGCAGCTTCAGTTGTATTAGTAATTATATTTTTACTTTTTAGATTTACTTCAGTTAAATTACCATTAAAACCATTTTTCTTATTTACAAGCATATTGTTATATTTAATGTGTATATCATTTATGGGAAAAGGGGTTATTGAATTGACAGAGGCAGGAGTTATATCAGGTTCAACGATTATTCCTGCAATGCAAGGTTGGACAATTCCGATTTTGAATATTTATGATAGAGCTGAAACACTAATTCCACAAATTATGTTAGTAATAATTAGTGTTTGGATATTGTTGGGGCATTATTTCAAATTAAGAAAAATTAAGAAATCAAATTAATTATTCTTATTTTTTAAATAACATGGTTCCCTGTAACCCACCCGATGTGAAGTATCGAGGAAGGGATGGGTTCTTATTTATTAAATTTAGTTATTTATTTTTATGAAAAATAAAAAAAATAGGAGGATTTATTTTATGAAAAAGTCAAAAATGGTTGTAACATTAGCATTATTAGCATCAGTAGGTTTGGTTGGTTGTCAAAAGAATGACACAGCTAAATTAAATGAATTACAAAAGTCAATTGAAGAGAAAGATAAAAAAATCTCTGAATTAACTGAAAAATTAAAAGATGCAGGTGTTGAAGATGAAAAAGCAGAGGATGCTGAAAAACCAGGTGAATCAGGATTTGAAGAAATTAAAATCGGAGAAGAAAAAATAGTAGGACCTTTCCAAGTTGCTACAGTATATTTCCAAGGGGTTGATATGGTTCCTGAAGGAAGACAACCAAGTGCAGCTGAATCAGATATGCACTTAGAAGCAGATATCCATTTAACTAAAGAAGCGGGTAAAAAATTCGGTTTTGGTAGTGGAAAGGATATTTGGCCTGCATATTTAACAGTAAATTATAAAGTATTATCAACTGATGGAAAAGAAGTTACTTCAGGATCAATGATGCCAATGAACGCTGATGATGGTGCTCATTATGGAACAAATATCAAAAAGAATGTTCTTAAAGTTGGTAAGTATAAATTAGTTATCGAAATTCAACCTTCAGCTGATTACTTATTACACACTGATGAAGAAACAGGTGTTCCTGCAATTAAAGATGGTGGAAAAGCTGCTGCTTCAAAATATTATGAAAAACAAACTGTTGAATTTGAATGGGATTATACAGGACAACAATTACAAAATAAATAATATTATTATATGAATAATATTAGTATTAATATATGACAAACGGACAAATCCTCTCTTAAAATCTTAAGAGAGGTTTTGCCATATTTTAGAAGTGAGGTTTTTATTTTGGGAAAATTTTATGTTGATGTAATTTTTGCTATATGTACATTTTCTTTCTTTTTTGCATTAGCGTTGTCTTTTTTAAAAGAAAATATGTCTTTGACAAATAAAATAATTTCATTTTCAATTTTAGGATTGGGAATTATTTTAGGTTTGTATATACATATACTTAGAGTGAAGAATAAAAAAGAAATGATACACACAGTTACAAAATTGAATAGATATGTATTTGCATTATGTTTATTTATTTTTATTTTAATGAGTATTTTTTTATTTTTGAGTATTTTTGTAAAAAATCATAAGAAAATTTCTAAAATACTTACTTCTTTGAATTTATTATTTATGTTTATATCTATTTCCTGTATGATTTATTTAATAATACCTAGACTATTAACTCAAGCAATGGAATTTATCGCATTTGGAGAAGATTCTGTAAGTACAGTTACTTTATTTAGAGTTAGTGGCTATATTCTTGGAATTCTAACTGGAGTTTTGCTTATATTAGCTCTTTATAAGTTTTTAATAAGATGTAATAAAAAACAATACATTGTAATGTTTATTGCAATATTTGTTAATACTTTTTTGGAATATGGATTAAAAGGAATTACTGCTACTGTTAGACTTAACGAATATTTGAAAAAAGATTTTAATATATCTCCTATTCTGACTGAAAAAAGTAATATTTTTGGAATAAAAGTTTTTAATTTAATGATTTTTGAAGACAAAAGTGAAGTGTATTTTATAGGAGCTGCTTTTATAATAATACTGATAGGAGTAATATTCTTCGTTTATAATAATTTAAAAGTCAAGGGAAAATTTGAAAATAAGGCCAGTTTAAGAAAAGAAAAATGGAGGCTAATCGTAAATAGAAGATGGGCATATTTTGCAGTTTTTTTATCTTTTGTTACGTTATTTTCCACAACTTAAATTATTTACTTACAAAACCTGTTGAATTAACAGCTGCTCAACCTTATCAAGAAGAAGGAAATAATATTGTAATTCCTTTATCTGATGTTGATGATGGACATTTACATAGATTTTCTTATAAAAAAGATGGGCATGATATTAGATTTATAGTAGTTAAAAAGCCAAATAGTACATCTTATGGTGTTGGACTTGATGCTTGTCAGATATGTGGTGTAGCAGGATATTTTGAAAGAAAAAATGATATAGTATGCAAAAGGTGCGATGTTGTTATGAACAAAGCAACTATAGGATTTAAAGGTGGATGTAATCCTATACCTTTTGAGTACAAAATTGAAAATTCAAAGATAATAATTGATAAAAGTGTTTTAGATAAAGAAAAAGAAAGATTTCCAATAGGTGAATGATATGTTTTGGAGAATGGTTTTTGGAACTTTAATCAGACAACGAAAAAAGATGTTTATGATAGCATTTACTGTTGCACTTGGTGTTTCACTTGCAACAGGAATGTTAAATGTAATGCTTGGAGTTGGAGATAAAGTAAATAAAGAGCTTAAAACTTATGGAGCAAATATAAATGTGGTTTCTAAGGATGCTTCACTTATTTCTGATTTATATGAATTGGAAAATTCTGAAACTGCAACAAATGATAAATATTTGAAAGAAGAAGATTTGCCTAAAATTAAACAAATATTTTGGGGATTTTCAATTGTAGATTTTACTCCTTATCTTGAAAAGACTGCAAAAGTTAATAATCAAAAGACAAAATTTATTGGTACGTGGTTTGCTAAACATATGGATTTATCAACTGGTGAACAAATTGATACCGGAATGAAAAATTTGAAAAATTGGTGGAAGATTAATGGAGAATGGTTAAATGAAGATGATAATGACAGTGTTATGGTCGGAAGTTTATTTGCAGGAAAAAACGGAATTAAAGTTGGGGATAAAATAGAAGTTAATAGTGGTAAAAATACTAAAGTCTATAATGTAAAAGGGATATTTGAATCTGGAGGGAATGAGGATTTAAATATTTTTTCTACTTTAAAAACTGCTCAAGAATTATATGAAGTTGAAGGTAAAATTTCAAATATTGAAGTTTCTGCACTCACAACTCCTGATAATGAATTGGCTAAAAAGGCAACTAGGGATCCAAACAGTTTAACACCAACAGAGTATGAAACTTGGTATTGTACGGCTTATGTAAGTTCTATTTGTTATCAAATTCAAGAGGTTGTTGAAGATAGTGTTGCAAAGCCTATAAGGCAAGTTGCTGAATCAGAAGGAAGGATTTTAGATAAAACTAAATTACTTATGATTTTAATTACTGCACTAGGCTCAATAGGGTCAGCACTTGGAATATCAAATCTTGTAACTGCGACTGTAATGGAGAAGAGTCAAGAGATAGGTCTTATAAAAGCAATTGGAGGTTCCAATTTAAGAATTATGCTGCTTATACTGACAGAGATTGTTTTAACAGGAATTATTGGAGGAATTGCTGGATATTTTATTGGACTTGGATTTACTCAAATTATTGGTATTACAGTATTTGGTTCTTATATTGAACCCGCTGTTATGGTTATTCCAATAGATATTGCCTTAGTAATAAGTGTTTCACTAATTGGAAGTATTCCAGCTATACATTATCTATTTAAACTTAAGCCGACAGAAGTTCTTCATGGAAGGTAGGATTAAAATGAGCAAAAGAAAAATGTATTTAAAAATGATTTTAAGTTCTTTCATTAGAAGAAAGTCAAGAATGGTAGTAGCACTATTAGCTGTTATTATAGGAGCTACAATTATGTCAGGGCTTATTACTATATATTTTGATATCCCTAGACAATTGGGAAAAGAATTTAGATCTTATGGTGCTAATTTTATATGCCTACCTAATGAAGGGAAAATTACTGAAGAAGAATATAATAAATTTAAAGAACTTGTAAAAAATAAGAATGTTGTAGGGATTGCTCCTTATAGATATGAAACAACAAAGATAAATCAAAAGCCCTATATTCTTGCAGGAACTGATATGGAAGGGGCTAAAAAAAATAGTCCTTTTTGGTATATTGAAGGAGAATGGGCTACTAATACTGATTCAAATGAAGTTATGGTTGGGAAAGAAATAGCCAATACTTTAGGACTTTCTGTAGGAGATAAATTTAAAGTTGGAGGAGTGAAACATGGAAAAAGTGCTGTTGCATCAGATGTAAATGATTCTGCGGAAAAAAGTAAAAATAAAGATACAGGCGATGATTTTTATGACGTAACTTTGACTGTAAAAGGGATTGTAACCACAGGCGGTAAAGAAGAATCTTTTATATTTTTAAGTTTGGATAAACTCAATGAGATTGTAGAAGATACTACGAAAATTGATTCTATTGAATGTAGTATAGAAGCAAATCACAATGAATTAGATAGCTTGGCAAAAGAGCTAAATGCTAAATTACCAAATGTTATTGGCTCACCTGTAAAGAGAGTTACTCAATCTCAGGATACTGTTTTAAATAAATTGACAGCACTTATATTGTTAGTAAATATTGTAATTTTAGTTTTAACAACCATATCCGTTTCTACAACTATGATGGCAATAATTGCTGAAAGAAGAAAAGAGATAGGATTGAAGAAAGCACTTGGAGCTCATAATAAAGAAATTATAATGGATTTTATCGGAGAGAGTGTATTGCTTGGATTGATAGGAGGACTTATTGGAGTTGGGTTTGGATTTGTATTTGCTCAAAGAGTAAGCCTTAGTGTTTTCGGTAGGACAATTACCTTCCAATATTTATTGATTCCTGTAATTGCTATTATTTCAGTATTAGTAACTACTGCAGGTTGTATATTACCTGTTAGAAAAGCTGTTGAAATTGATCCTGCTTTAGTATTAAAAGGAGAATAGACTATGGATAATGATAAAGTAATATTAGAACTTAGGGATGTCTCTAAGATTTATGAATCAGTTAATGCACTTAGCAATATAAATTTAAAAGTGAAAAAAGGTGATTGGATTGCTATAATGGGCTCATCCGGATCGGGAAAAACAACTATGATGAATATTATAGGTTGTATGGATAGACCATCTAATGGACAAGTTTTAATTGACGGTGTTGATATTTCTAAAGAGAGTCAAAAAAATCTTACAAATATAAGAAGAGAAAAAATAGGTCTTATATTTCAGCAATTTCACTTGATTAGCTATTTAACTGCTCTTGAAAATGTTATGGTAGCACAATATTATCATAGCATGATTGATGAAAAAGAAGCACTAGAAGCTCTTAGAAAAGTAGGTCTTGCTGATAGAGCTAAACACTTACCAAGCCAATTATCTGGTGGGGAACAGCAAAGAGTTTGTATTGCAAGAGCATTAATAAATAATCCTGAAATAATTTTAGCCGATGAGCCAACAGGAAATTTAGATGAAGCTAATGAAGTTATGGTCATAGAAATTTTAAAACAACTTCACAAAGAGGGAGCGACAATTATAGTCGTAACTCATGATCCTGAAGTTGGAGATGAAGCTATGAGAAAAATAACTTTAGATTATGGAAAAATTATAGATGATAAATTATTGACAATATAAATTGTTGATGTTATAATATGTTTGGTGATATATATGAGAAAAAATATTTTTAAAAATTTTGTTATTCTAATTATTTCTTCGATGTTTGTTACTGCTTGTAGTTCAAAAAAAGAATTAAAAGATGGAGTCTTTGAAGGATATTATAAAGATGAAAGCGCAACTGTTAAGGTTGTGATTACAGTAAAAGATAAGAAGATAGTAGATTGTATTAGAGAAGAAAGAGATAATAAAAATAATAAGATAAAAGACGGAAATTATGGTAAAGATGACGCTGATTTTAACTATAAACAAGCTCAAAAGGCTGTAAAAAATAGTGAAGGATATGCTAAAAAGTTGGTTGAAACTCAAGATATTGATAAAGTTGATTCAGTTAGTGGAGCTACAGTTTCTTACAAAAGATTTAAAAGTGCTGTAAAGGATGCTTTAAATAAATAATATATTTTTAGGAGGATTTTCGTAGAAATGTTAAAGAAAAAAAGTGTTAATTTAATAGTTTTATTATTGGGAGCTATTTTAGCTCTGACACCTTTTGTAATTGCACCAGTTTGTCCTGTAATGGCAAATGGAATGAGAATGAGTTGTTATTACAGTGGTTTATTAGCTACTTTTGTTGGAATAGGTATTATAATCACTTCGTTGATTTCCATATTTATAAATAATAAAATTTTAACAATT
>CABRGI010000016.1 GCA_902470455.1 uncultured Parvimonas sp. | reverse complement strand
TATAAGACTATTGTAAGTGGAAAAGTTAAGAAAAATTTTGTAATTAATGAAAAGCTTGAAAAAGATGAAGAAAAAAACAAATCTACTATTTCTAAAAATGGTAAAGACTCAATAACAGAAGTTTATGTCGAAAAAAATAATGATGATTTTAGTTTGCTTAAAATAAAACTTATAACTGGAAGAACACATCAGATTAGAAGTCATTTAAGTAGTAAGGGTTTTTATATTATTGGAGATATTAAATATGGAAATGCAGAAGTTAATAAGTTTTTTAGAGATAATTTTGATTTAAGAAGCCAATTTTTACATGCTGAAACAATAATTTTTAGAAATATTGATGGGGATTTAAATTATCTTAATGATAAAGAATTTTTTGCTCCTATGGATGAAATTTATAAAAATATAATCAGAAAAATATTTTGATAAAAAGTTAAATAACTTTTTTAGTGGGTATATTTTTCTTATCAGAACATTAGGAGAGTATTATGAAAATTATAATTGATGAAAAAGCAAAGAATTTTTTAAACAAAAAAAGCAACAGTGTCATCACTGTTGATGTTAAAGGTTGTAGTTCCTGAAGTGGAATTGTTTTAAAACCAATGGCTTCATTAGGTAAACCTTTAAATGTAGATAAGTACACATTAGAAAATGTAGATGGAATTGATGTGTATCTTATGAACGGTATAAAAGCAGTCAATGATACTGTTACTGTTTCAACTATAAGTTTTCTTTTTATGGAAAATTTAGTAGTTAATGGAATAATTGTTTAAAAAGACTGTTAATTCAGTCTTTTTTTGTTTGGAGGGATTTTTATTAAAGTTGTTATAAATAATAATGCAAAAAAACTTTTAAAAGAAAATCAAAGAGATATAATGGTTGAACTAAAAGGTTGGAGTAACTGAAATTGTTCAACTGAATTAAAACCGTCGGTTTCGATTGGTATACCAAAAAATACAAATGCTTTTGACTTTTTTGAGGTTGATGAATATAATGTATATGTAAGTAGAAAGATTTCTGAAGATGCATTTGTTGAAATATCTTCAGCAAATTTTTATGGTTTAGAATATTTAATAGCGATTATAAAATAATTATTATGTATGACCAATTTTAGAGATAAGGGTGATAATATGGCTAAAGATTTTAAATTGATTAAACCTACAATGGAATATGAAAAAGAAATACAAAATTTTAGAGAAGAATTTATAATAAATGGTGGAGATATGGACGGCTGTCTATCTTTAAGAAGAATGGAAAATATTTCTGACTGGATAAAACAGGTTGAAGATTTTTCCTCAGAAGATACCTGTCCAAAAGAATATGTTCCACAAACTCAGTTCATCTTTATCAGAGAAGAAGATAATAAAATAATAGGTGTTATTCAAATAAGACATTATCTAAACGAATTTTTTGAAAAATATGGTGGTCATATCGGATATTCGATATGTCATTCTGAAAGAAAAAAAGGTTATGCAACTCTGATGTTAAAGGAAATTCTGCCTATTTGTAAAGTAATGGGATTTAAAAAAATATTAATAATCTGTTTAAAAGAAAATGAAGCGAGTAAAAGAGTAATCATAAACAATGGAGGTATTTATGAATCTACTGTTTATGAGCCAAAAGATAAAGTTTATTTAGAGAGATATTGGATAGATTTGTCTGAAAAATAATCAGCATTTTTAGGAGTTAATAAATATGACAGATAAAATTAAAGATTATTGGGGAAATTTTTGTAAGGAAAAGAATATTCCTATGGATGCAAAATATGAAGCATGGAGTTTCGGTAATACTAAAGAAATGGCAGATGAGTTAGCAGATTTGGTCAATAAGGGAATCAAAACTGCTACAACTTCTGCATATGAGCTTTATGAAGAAGATGAAGAAATTCCAAAAGTGGGTGAATACAATATTATCTTAGATGGGTCAGGGGATCCTATATGTATTACAATAACAAGAGAGGTATATATTTTAGCTTATAATTTAATATCTTTTAATCACGCTTGGCTCGAAGGTGAAGGCGATAGAAGTTATGAGTATTGGAAAAAGGTTCACGATGAGTATTTTACTAAAGAATTTAGAGAATTAAATAAAGAGTTTTATGAAGAAGCTCCAATGGTGTGTGAAGTATTTGAAAAAGTTTATTAAATAGTAAATTGTAAAATTTTCATTTATGAATATATTTTTTATGAAAAATATAATTAAAATGATTTTGCTTCAATAATAAATTAATGTAAATTTAATTAAATGATAAATTTTCTACTTGAAAAAAATTGCAAAATATGATAACATTATTAAATAAGTAGCAATAAAATTAAATATAGGAGGAAATTTTATGTGCGGTATTGTTGGATATATTGGCAGTTCAAATGCTATTGATATAATTTTAAATGGGCTTGAAACTTTAGAATATAGAGGCTATGATTCATCAGGAATTGCATTTTTAGATGATAATAAGATAGATGTAGTTAAGACTGTTGGAAGAATTAGTAATTTAAGAGAAAAATTAGAAAATGAATATAAAAATAAAACTTCAAATTTCGGAATAGGACATACAAGATGGGCGACTCATGGAGTTCCATCAGATGAAAATTCACATCCACATTTGAGTATGAATTCTAAATTTGCAGTTGTTCATAATGGAATAATTGAAAATTATTTACTTTTAAAAGAAGAACTTTTAAAAAAGAACTTTATCTTTAAATCTGAAACTGATACTGAAGTTATTCCACAATTATTAGAAGATTTAGATGATGGAGATTTCTTAAGTACTGTTTTAAAAATGAAGGCAAAAGTTAAGGGAAGTTATGCATTTGGCATTTTGAAAGAAGATACAAAAGAACTTATTGGAACTAGAAAAGAAAGTCCATTAGTTGTAGGTATTGGAAAAGATGGGTTTTATATAGCTTCTGATGTTATTGCTATTTTAAATTACACAAGAGATGTTATCTATCTTGAAAATGGAGATTTAATTCATTTTAAAGATGGAAAATATACTATATACGATGAAAAAAATAATATTGTAAATAGAGGAATTACACATATTGATTGGTCTGTTGAAGCTGCTACAAAAGACGGATATGATCATTTTATGCTAAAAGAAATTTACGAGCAACCAAAAGTAATTGAAGCTACTTTCCGTAGAAGATTAAATGACAAAGATGAGTTAATTTTGGATGGAATGGATGGTTTATTAGATGGAAATTTAAGTAAATTTAACAAATGCTATATTGTTGCCTGTGGAACAGCTTATCATGCAGGACTTGTAAGTAGAGAAATTTTGGAAAAGGCTTTAAGATTTCCGGTAATTGTGGATGTTGCTTCTGAATTTAGATATTCAGACAGAATGATTGATGATAAGACTTTAGTTATAATAATCAGTCAATCAGGAGAAACTGCAGATACTTTGCTCTTCCGATCTGAGTCAAAAGCCAAAGGAGCAACTATTTTGAGTGTTACAAATGTTGTAGGTTCATCAATTGCAAGAGAATCTGACAATGTATTCTATACTTGGGCAGGTCCGGAAATTGCCGTTGCCAGTACAAAGGGATATACAACACAAGTTACAGCTCTATATATGATTGCTTTAAAATTTGGTGAAATTTTAGGAAATATTTCTTCAGATGAATATAAGAATATAATTGCTCATCTAAAGGAATTGCCAAATAAGATAGAATTATTATTAAAAGATACAGAAATTTACAAAAAAATTGCATTGGAATTAATGGATAAGACTACTTGTTTTTATTTAGGAAGAGGTCTTGACTACTATACTGCTATGGAAAGTGCATTGAAATTAAAAGAAATATCATATATTTATACTGAAAGCTTTGCGGCGGGAGAATTAAAACATGGAACTATTGCATTAATTGAAGACGGAACACCTGTTTTTGTAATTGCAACTCAAGAAAGATTATATGAAAAAGTTATTTCAAATGTAAAAGAAGTAAAGGCTAGAGGAGCTAAAGTTTTTGAAATATCTCAGTTAGATAACAATTTTGGTGTTTCAGATGAAAGAATATTAATTCCAGGTACTATAGAAATTTTAATGCCTATTATTTCTGTTGTTGCTAGTCAACTTATTGCTTACTATGCATCATTGGCAAAGGGAAACGATGTTGATAAGCCAAGAAATTTAGCAAAATCTGTTACGGTTGAATAGAATTAAAGGGACTGGGAAGTCCCTTTTTTATATAAAGGAGAAAATTATGTATAAATTAATAGCTCTTGATATGGATGGAACTACTTTTAACGAAAATCATGAAATATCTGATGAAGTTAAAGATAGTTTATTTTATGCTATGAGTAAGGGTGTAAAAATTGCATTTATTTCAGGTAGAGAGGAGTTTACAGTTAAAGAGATTTTAAAGAGTTTAAAACTAGATACTTATTATGGAGCTTTAAATGGAAGTTTAGTTTCTACAACTTATAGTGAAACTCCAAAATTTGTAAAGAGTTTAGAAAAGAAGTACCTTTTTGATATTTTAGAAATAATTGAAAATAATGGTTTTTCACCTATTGTTTTTTTAAAGGATTTTATTTTTACTAAAGATTCTAATGATGAATATGTTGAAATTATTTCAAAATTTATAAATCCTAAAATAGCCAGAGTTAGAGATGTAAAACAATATATTATAGACAATAATTTGGAAGAAAAAGTTTTGAAAATAGGAATTTGTCAAGAATATGATGTATTAAAAGAATTGGACGATAAATTTACCAATACCATAAAGAATGAATACACTATTTCTTTTTCTCTTCCTTTTTTTCTTGAGTTAATGGCAAAAGATACGGATAAAGGCTCTTGCTTAAAAGAAATATGCAGACTTAATGATATTGATATATCAGAGACTATTGCAATGGGCGATGGAGAAAATGATATACCTATGCTAAATATTTGTGGACTTTCTGTTGCAATGGGAAATGCAATGGAAAATGTTAAGAAAAATGTTGATTATATAACTGACACGAATAAAAATGATGGGGTTGCAAAAGCCATAAGAAAATTTGTTTAGAGGAAATTATGGAAAAGAATTTTGTTGAAAAAATTGAAAATGTAGAAAGTTTTGTAAATGAAGTTATTTTAAATGCAATTAAAAATAATGCTTCAGATATACATTTTGAGCCAAGAGAAGATAATTTTTATATAAGGTATAGAATTGACGGAGAACTCATTGATGTCTATCAAATAAATAGTTTTAATGCTCCTATCATCATTTCTCGTATAAAAATTATTTCAAAAATGGATATTACAATTAAGAGGATGCCACAAGATGGAAGATTGGATTTTGATTATAATGGAAATTTGGTTGACATTAGAGTTGCATCAGTTCCTGTAATTTTAGGTGAAAAAATTGTAATGAGAATTTTAAATGCGGGAAATTTTAAAATAGATATAGATAATCTGGGATTATATGATGATGAAAGACAATTAGTTGAAAATATAATAAAAAGCCCTAATGGGGTTTTAATAATTAGCGGTCCTACAGGAAGTGGTAAGTCATCTACTCTTTATTCATTTGTAAAAAAATTGCAAAGTGAAAATATCAACATAATTACTTTGGAAGATCCTGTTGAAGTTAGAATTAGTGGAATAAATCAAATAAATATAAATTCTGCTTTAGGGCTTGATTTTGCAACAGGTCTTAGGGCGATGTTAAGACAGGATTTTGAAGTTGGATTAGTTGGAGAAATGAGAGATAGAGAAACTGCAAATATAGCTCTACGGGCAGGAATAACGGGACATCTTATCTTCACAACTTTGCATACTTCAGATACAGTTTCGGCGATAATCAGACTTTTAAATTTAGGAATAGAAAATTATGTAATATCTTCAGGAGTAATAGCAATTCTTTCTCAAAGACTTGTTCGAAAACTTTGCCCGAAATGTAAAGTAAAGAGAGAATTAAAAGATTTTGAAAAAGAGATTTTTAAGAAAAACAATCTTGAAACACCTGAATATATCTATGAAAAATGTGGTTGTGAAGATTGTAATAGAGGATATATTGGTAGAACTTTAATCTTAGAATCTTTAGTTTTAGATGATGAAATAAAAGAAATAATAAATGGAAATTGCAATAGTGTAAGACTTTATGAATATTTTAAGAAAAACGGAAATGAAAATTTATATAAAAATGGACTTAGAAAAATTGTAGATGGAATGACAAGTTTTGAAGAAGTAAACAAGATTTTATTTTCATTAGGAGAATTTTAAAATGGACTTTAAAGAAAAAGTTTTAAGTATTCTAAATACGGAAATAGGAAATAAACACAATTTGTTAGATTTAAGTATTTCTTTAAAAGAGGCGGGACTTCTTTTAAAATCAAATATTAATACTGCCGAAACAATAAATTTACTTTCGAAAACTTCTCCTAATAAGAATTTAAAGAAAATTTTTTCAGAAGTTTATGAAAATTTATTGCGTGGTAATGATTTGTATAATTCTTTTTTAGAGGTCAATAAATTTGATAATTTGTTTTTATCTTTAATAAAGTCGGGAGAAAGCTCTGAAAGACTTTCAGAAGTTTTTTTATATCTTTCATCCTATTATGAAAAAAAGTATAAACTAAAACAAAAACTTATAAGTATATTAACTTATCCGATTATTTTGTTGTCTGTTACCATTGTGGTTTTAATTTTTCTTTTAAATAATGTAATACCTGTATTTTTGGATATTTTTAAAGACAGTAATATTGAATTACCTGCTATTACAAAACTTTTAATTAAAAGTATGGATTTTATTAAATATAATTATTTATTTGTAATTTTAGGAATTTTGATTTTTATTGTATTTTTAAAACTAATTTTTAAAAAATATAAAGTTAGAAGATTTTTTGGAAAATTGCTTTTTAAAATTCCATATATAAAGTCACATTATCAAAACTATATCACTTCCATAATTGCAAAGAATTTTACTATTTTATTAAATGGAAATATAAATATAGTTGACAGTTTGGAGATAATAAAAAATTCTACCGGAAATGTCTTTATAAAAGAACATTTAGAAAATGCTATTCTGGAAATAAAAAGTGGTAAATTAATCTCAAAATCTTTAGAGGACGATTTGATTTTTAATCCGGCATTTATAAATATGCTTGCAATAGGAGAAAGTAGTGAAAATTTAGTTGAAATACTGGAAAGCGCTACGGAATATTATGACTCAAAGATAAATTATTCTGTTGATAAAATTTTACAATATTTACAACCTGTAATAATTATTTTAATATCTTTATTTGTAGCATTTATAGTATTTGCAATAGCAATACCAATTTTTGATTTATCAAATGGAATAAGTATAGAGTAATTATTTTGATGGAGGTAGTATATGAGAGCGTTACTTGTAATTGATTTACAGAAAGGGATAATAAATCAGAGAGATTGTAGTGATGAAATAAATAAAATTAGGTGGTTGATTGAAGATTTTAAATGTAAAAATATGCCAATTATTTTTACAAAACATCTTGATGAAAATATTGAAAGCCCTTTATACAAAAATTGCGAAGGTATTGAAATAATAGATAATTTGGATATAAATGCAAAATATATAGTTGAGAAAAGTAAGCCAGACTCATTTTTTAATACTAATCTTGAAAAAATTTTAAAAAATGAAGACATAACTGAATTGGTTATTTGTGGTTTTAATACTGAATATTGTTGTTTATTTACTTCTATAGTTGCAGCTGATAAAAATTTCAAGGTTTATTTTATAGAAGATGCAACCAGAACGGTTTGTGATGAAAATACTTACGAAATGCCCGGATTGGATATTCAAGATTTTATAGGTTCAATACTAAACTGGTCAAATATGGTAAATGTTTTGTATTTAGATGAATATAAAGAAGAATTTATTTAATAAGAACCCCACCCTTCCACGATGCTTCGCATCGGGTGGGTACCCGGGAACCTTGTTGCTTCGCAATAAAAAAAGCAAGTTAGGTTTAATTCAACTTGCTTTTTTAGTCTATTTCTTTACTCCTGTGACATTAAATGTGCCGTCATCGTTTTTATATCCTGAAATTTTAAATTTATCATTTTCTTTTGCAAAAATTAAATCATTTGAAATGGAAACTCCAGCAATATAAATTAAATTATCTTCTTTTGTAGTAAAATAGAAGAATGTATTTCCCTCTATATTAACCGCTTTAATTTCTTTTATAGTTCTCTCTACAGATGAATTGTTTTCTGCATCGGGATCAATTAAATCTGCATTTAATTTATTATAATTTTTTACAGTTTCATTAATGTCACTACCTACAGCAACATTTTGATATTTTTGTGCATCTATAAGTGCGAAAAGTTTTGTAAGTTCTGCTCCGTCTTTTAAACTCATAAAATATGTTGGTCGATTATTTAAGTTTATTAGAATAGGGAATGTTGAAGTATATCCCTTCTCTTGAACACTACCTCTTGCACTTTCCATAACTGAAAATTCTTCGGCAGAGGAAACAGGATAAAATTTTGTCTCTTTTGTTCTCATATTTACAAGTACGAAACCGATATTTGATTTATCTGAAAGAACAGAAGTTATCCCTGTATAAAAATAAATATCTTCACCAATTGATAGATAATTATATCCCTTTGTAGGTTTTGTAACACCGGTTTGTTTTATATATCTATTTATGAATCCCTTTTTATAGACACCATTGAAAACAAGTTGTTCTTCAATCATTTCTGCAGGATAAACTCTATCAATCCAAGCTGGCACATCTTTTTTATCGTATTCTTTAATTTCTCCGGAATTAGCATCTATAATTAAAACTTTACTTACATCCATACCTCCAACTAAATTGATAGTAGGTTTTAGAACGGATGCAACCCAGAAAGGATTACCTTCATCATCTATCTCAAAATTTATTTCTCCGATTATATAAGTCGGTCTTTTAAGACGAATATGTCTTTTTATATTTCTATTTAATTTATCTGAAAAACTATAAAAAATTGGTTTTTCAAGTTTTACAAGTTTTGTATCTTGACTTGCCATATCTACAGAAATATAATATCCAAGACCCTTTGATTGATTTACAAACCATTTAACAAGTCCTGAATAGGTAAGAGGAGTAACTCTATAAGGCTTACCTTTTATATTTATTTGAGGATATGTTGGATCAATATCATATTGTGATACCAAATCGCCTCCGATTTCACCAAGTTTTCTTGAGCCTAATCTTTCTGCAGTTGTCTTATCCACAACGGGAATTTGATTAAAATTAATAGGTTTAACATCATCTTTAAAAATGCCTTCTTGTTTATCAATAAGGTTTGAATATCTCTTCGCGTTGAAAACTTGAGAAGAAATTAAAAAAGCAAAACCATAAAAAATTAGTGAAGCTCCTAAAATTGAAATTAATATCTTTCTAAAAGCCTTACTTGTTTTGTCATTTACATTTTTTACATTTTCCAAAAAAGAAGAAAAACCAATAAAACTCAAAGTGATTACTCCAAGAAAAAAGTAAAATGAAATATGAGCATAGTTTATAATAGGTAATGCAATATAAAAGAATAAAGCTGAAACTATAAGCATAAATATTAAACTTTGTATAAAAACAGAACCATTTGTTTTAACTTTCTTTTTTTGAGTAAATTCAAAAATTTTTTCTCCA
>CABRGI010000015.1 GCA_902470455.1 uncultured Parvimonas sp. | reverse complement strand
TTGTACTTAACAATTTCTTTGACACAGGTATATGTACTCTATAATCTTTTTGTAGCAAAAACGATGAACCACGATACATTCCCCAGCTTGCTAAATAAAAAGCAAGATGCAAACTTAAATAATCGTAATCAACATCTTTTTGTCCACGATATTTCATAAAATACGAATAGCAATGCTCCCATGAACGATATCTACCATTTTCACCATTATTCAAACACTCATAAAATTTTTTTGACGAATTAATTATTGAATCCAGTGTGCTCATATTATTTTCTCCTCTAAAAATCATACAAATTTACAACAAATCCTCTATTATTTCCTTAACATATCCTTCTAAATCTTCTATATCTAGAAATCCTGGGTCTAAGTGGCATAGAAAGTGCCAATCTTCCGTTTCTTTTTTTCTGTATAGAATTGCTTCGCCATCTTCACTTCCGAAAAAGCTTCTTTCTACTTCATATCCTTTTGTTTCTAATAAATCTTTTATCTTATTATATTTATTTTCTCTTTCTTCAATATAATCTTTTACTTCTTCGTTGTTAATTACATAGGCATCTATTTTTGAATATCCTTCTATAATTTTATCTTTTTTAACTGATAGATTAGAAATTTCTTTCCAAATAATTTCAACATTTTCTTCAGGGTCAAACATAAATCTGGATAGTGGTACAATATTTTCTTTAAAGATAATTTCCATATAATCCGGTATGTTTTTAGGATTAAAATATTCATATTCTATAGTTTCTTCTTTTTCTATGGTATATCCGGGTATTTTAGATACGAATTCTTTTCCTTCTTTTAAAGAATCAAATACTACTAATTCTTTTGAATAATTATTTTGATATAATTCCAATATATACATCTACAAACCTCCAAATCTTAATAAACAATTTATCAAATATTAACTTTTTTTTTTAATTCTGATAATTTCTTTGATAACAAAATAAGTTTGGCTTACTTTAATCACTGTATGATATATATCTATCCAATGCGGTAAACACTTCTTCAAGGCTGAAATATCCAATTTTTCGTACCGCTTCTTTCCCTTCAACAAAAGCTAGTACTGCAGGTGCTCCCAGAATGTTTTCTTGTGCTGCAAGTGAAATATTATTCTCTATTGATACATAGCCAGTGAACACTTGAGGATGTGTCCCACTCCAAATTGTAATTTTTTCCTTAAGTGCTTTGCACGGAGCACAAGCCTGTGAACCAAACAAAAATAAACTAAACTTTTCTTTCTCTTTAATCATTTGATACTCTGTCAATGTTTGAATAATTCTCATTTCTCGTATAATATCCTTCTTTCTCATTTTTAGCAATAATCTTCTTTAAATCCATACTATAATTACACATCTCATCCTCAAGATATAGAGGTGTAGTTTACTAATCTAATGTTTCCCTTAATTAAGTTTGGACAATAACGCAACTGTCTCATCTATGATATTGTCTACAAAGTATCCATCGTTATCCAGTGTTGAAAATGGCATCACGCCTTACTTCTAATCCTTTCTCTGAAGATATTTTTCATGCTCGGTTATCTTCCAATAAGCTTTATAGAATTCTTCACTGACCTTAACCGCTTTTCCTTTGACATAAAGGAAATATTCTTTCTTATCCATTGTGTGTTCCTCCCTTTTTATTTTTCTGTTTTTGTTTTCTGATAATAACAAAGGAGGACTTCTACACTTTGGCGTAAAAAGCCCTCTCGACTTAAAACCTAATGTTTTATTATTTTTTCTATTTAACTGTTTTTTATAACAAGATATTGCTACATAAAAGTATTTCTAAATGTGGAAAGGTGAAATAATTTGATTGATTGTAATATTGCATCTTATCATTTCCATTATTATTCCTCCTCCAATTTCATCTATAAAAAATTCTAAATAATCCCTGCTTTTTCAAAATGCTTCTTCAATAATTTCTTGGAAATCACTGCTCCAATCAATCCGCAAATAGCTATTAAAATAAGCATCATTACTGTAGTCATAGGAGAAACAATTTTAGTTAATGTACCTAAATATTCGCTCCCAAACATTTTTTCATAAGATTTAAGTGTTTGATCTGCATAAAAAAGAAATGGTACATACATTCCACCAAAGCCGGCAAGAACACAAAATATCATATATCCAATTGTTAATCCTTTATAATTGCCAATCCCTTTTGTTCTTGCAATCAACATAGCTATAATCCCGGCAAATATGCAACTAATGATATATGGTGGATAAAAACCTATAATGCTTGTAAGTACACAAAATAATAAAATCATCCATGGATTTTTTGTTTTTACCGGTACTAAGAAATAGGCAATTGCTCCAATAATTGACCATATCGGAACTACTAATAGCATTGTGTATGGCGATATGAACAGAAAAGATAACACTCTATATAAAACCTGTGAGCATAACACCATTAGTGCTGTAATAATTAAATCTTTAATTTGAAATTTCTTTTTTTCTTCCATAATTATTCTCCTTATTTTTAAATATTTTTTATTTTCATAATGATGATGGCTAGATAAAATACCATCATTATTACTAGCAATAACATATCAAGCATACGAAATTTGACTTCTGTATAACTAGTTTTTTTACACGAAACTCCAAGTCCTCGTGTCTCAACAGATGCCGACAACTCAGTTGCAGTACATAACATTCGCATTAACATAGGAATCAACATCATTTCATAAACTTTAAAAGGATGTTTTAAAAATCCAAGGAAAGAAATATCAATCCCTCTAGTCTTAATTCCCTGCTTTATACAAGTAATATCCTGTTTTAGAGTAGGAAAAAATCTTAATATAACAGCTAGTGGAATGTTTATATAATATGGAATTTTCATATTTTGCAAGGAAGCTAATACTTCAGATATTTCACTTGTTCTAATCATATTTATAGCTGCAAGAGTCAATGTTATAAAACATAGGAAAAAATAGTGTATTGTAGTTGAAATAAATAATGGACTTATTTCCGCTACCATAAACAACACTATATATAAAGCTAAAAATTTAAAACAAGTTTTGTATATGCCGCTTATCATTCCATATGCAAATACTGACAAAAAAAGTAGAACTTCATACTTTTTACCAGTCAAAGTAAATACTAAAACCCCTATAATTAAAACTTGTAACAACTTAATTCTTGGATCATATCTTATTCCATTTTGTTTACAAGATTTGCTCATTCTTCATATCCCTCACTCTGTAGTAAAAATCTTTTTATTGTTTCAAACTCATCACTTTTCTTTAAATTTATCCTTTTGCTAACAGTATTATTTTCTATAAAAACTGCTTTAGTTGCTACTCTACTTAAAAATTCTAAATCATGAGAAATAACAAAAATCAGTATTCCTTTTTTACGAAGAGTATTAATTGCTTCAGATACGACTTTCATATTTTCATAATCAAGTCCACTGGTTGGCTCATCAAAAATCAGAATTTTTTTGTTTGAAGCTATTGCAGCTGCAATAGTAACTCGCTGCTTTTGCCCTCCTGATAAGCTTTGCGGATGTCTATTTCTGAATGATGAAATATTCAATAAAGTTATCGCATTTTCTATTTTTTCATCATTTTGCTTAATACTATTCATAGAACTGAGCATTAACTCAGAAACAACAGAATCGGAGTACAATTGATAATCTGCATCTTGCATAACAAAATATACACTTTTATATAAGTTCTTTTGCTTTGTATATTTACCTTCAATAAAAAATTGTCCACTTCTTGCTTTTATTAATCCTGACATTATTTTACCTAATGTAGTTTTGCCATTTCCATTGTGTCCAACTATAGCTACTGTTTCACCAAAATTCCCTTCTAAATTACAATTACTCAAAACAGAATGATTGACATCATAGGAAAAAGATAAATTTTCCACTTTAAAATCTGCATTTTGCTTGTTAACAATAAGATTATCCTTTAGTTCATATTTAATATTACTTAACTTAAATGTTCGAAGTTTATACGCTCTAATATCTGAATCATTCAAGTTATCAATATCATTTTTCTTTAATTCTCTATCAATTTTTCCATCTTTAATTATTAAGCATTTATCTACTAAATTTTTTAAGTAGAACAATCTATGCTCTGAAACAATTACTGTATGTCCCTGTTTCTTTAACCACTCCATAATTTTTTTCAATTTAATAATTGAATGAATATCTAAATTTGCAGATGGCTCGTCAAAAACATAAATCTTGGGATTCAAAGTTTTTGCAGCTATAATCGCTATCTTCTGTTTTTCACCACTAGATAAAGAAAACATATCCCTATCCATAAGATTTTCAGCTTCTAAATCGTGAAATGCACAATTCACTCTATCTATCATTTCATCTCTATCTATTCCATAATTTTCAAGAGCAAATGCCACTTCCTTGGTACTATTCGTTGTAAAAAATTGACTTCGTGGATTTTGAAATATAGAAGCAATATTTTTCCCCATTTCTCCGGGAGTGATAGTTTTTATATCACTTCCTAACACTTTCACAGTTCCAGTTAAAACCCCTTCAAAGAAATGTGGAATTAAGCCGTTTATCAATCTTGTAACAGTTGTTTTCCCTGAACCAGACTGACCAGTAAGCAAAATAAATTCTCCTTCTTTAACTTTGAAATTTATATTTCTGAGACTCCCTTCTGTTTGTGTTCCATAACTGAAACTTACATTATCAAAATCAATAACTACATCTCCCATTTCATCACCTATATTTTCCAACCAATAGATTGTTTTCTAATTTCGATGAAATGTTTATATACTCCATCTTGACTAATTAGTTCCTTATGATTCCCTTGTTGTACAATTTCCCCTTTATCAATAACAATAATTTGATCTGCTCCTCTTACCGTAGATAATCTATGTGCAATGCTAATGAGAGTTTTATTTTTTGTTAACTCATTAATTGCACTAATTAACATATGCTCGTTTTCAGGATCTACACTTGAAGTTGCTTCATCAAGAATAATGATTGGAGCATCTTTAAGGATTGCTCTTGCAATAGATATTCTTTGCTTTTCTCCTCCTGACAACGTTGAACCGCCCTCACCAACAACAGTGTCGTATCCATCACTAAGGCTTGTTATAAAATCGTGGCAACAAGCTTTCTTGCAAGCCTCCACCACCTCATCATGTGTTGCGTTTGGATTTCCAAATTTTATATTATTCTCAATCGTGTCATTGAATAAATAAACCTTCTGAAATACCATACTGATATTTTGTAATAGGCTTTCAGAGGTAAAGTCCTTAACATTATGTCCTCCAATAAATACTTCACCTTTATTAACATCCCAAAATCTTGCTATAATATTACAAAGAGTTGTCTTTCCAGAACCTGAAGCACCGACAATAGCCAAACTGCTATTCGACTTTATCTGCAAATTTATATTCTTCAAAATCTCTCTTTCCCCATATCCAAAACAAACATCTTTCAATTCAATGTCATAGGAATTCAAGTCAATTTTTTTTCCGCCCTCATCAAGCGAAGGTATATCTGAAACATAGTCCAATCGATTAAGTTGTGTTGCGAGCATTCTGCTTAAAAATGCTCCATCATTAACCAACTCCAATTCCATAAAAATTAGAAAAGCAGATACTATAAACATAAGAGTATATGAAAGTGGAATCAGAGATTTCATATATAGAATTATTGCAACAAACACCAATACACAGCTCGCAACTTTAAAAATCATTTCATATAGTTTCATTAAATAAGCTGAACCCTCAGTAACCTCAATATCAACTTTACATTTACTCATAAACGCTTTTTCAACTTTATTTTTTCCATCAGTTCCTTTTTCAAAAGAACGAAGTACTGAAATTCCTCTAATATACTCAATTGCATCAGTAACAAGCATTTCTTGTGAGTCTTGCATGATAGGAGAATATTTTTCGGTTTTCTTTGCGATTAATTTAAGAACGCCCATACCAAAGATGATTGCAATTAAAGATACCATCCCTACCGGAAAACAAAAGATCAATAACATGGTAGTCATACTAAAGGCATGAAAAAAACCTCCTACAATAAAGTTCATTGCAAGCATCGCCATGCCCTCTAAGTCAGAAATAGTTGTTGTTAGAACCGCTTGGATTGTTCCTAAGTTTTTTTCTGAAAAATACCCCATCGGAGCTTTTTTCAGTTTTTCGCCTATTTCAATCCTTTTATCCCTAAAGATTTCATAACCTGAAGCGCTTAATTTCCTATCACAAAGATATTGAAAAATAAATCTGCCGAATATACTCACAACTACAATTGCTGTTGCCTGCATAATAATAGTCATATTCAACTGTTCAAGATTAATCATAATCAGTAAAACCGCCAACAACATCAAAGAAACGAAAAATGATTTTAATCCACTAAATATAAGACCAAGGATTACATTTTTTTGATACTTTCCTGATATTTTTAATATTCGTTTTACAATGCTAATCATTTACATCGTCTCCTTTTCATTATCTTGTCCGCCCACATAATTTTTCCACAAGGAAGCATATACTCCATCTTTTTTTACAAGGTTTTCATGAGTTCCATTCTCTACAATTTCCCCATCTTTCATAACAAAGATTGTATCAGCGTTTGTAATAGTAGAAAGCCTGTGAGCAACCACTATAAGAGTCTTTCCTTTAATAAGATTGTTGATTGCACTTTGAATGAGATATTCATTTTCTGGATCTGCAAATGCAGTTGCTTCATCTAAAATTATTACCTTAGATTGTTTTAACATTGCTCTTGCAATCGTAATTCTTTGCCTTTCTCCACCGGACAAAGAACCTCCTGCATCACCGACCTTTGTGTTATATCCATCTTCAAGTTCCATAATAAAGTCATGGCAAGATGCAGCTTTAGCCGCCTCAATAACCTCATCATCACTTGCAGTTGGGTTTCCTATTTTTATATTTTCTTTAATGCTTGTATTAAACAAGAAATTATCTTGAGCAACATAGCTTATCTCATTTGTTAGCTGTTCAAATGGAATTTCAGGTATTTTTTTCCCACCATAACAGATACTTCCTTTGGACGGATCCCAAAAACCAGCCATAAGTTTTGCTATTGTAGATTTTCCAGAACCGGAACTTCCTACCAATGCGGTTACTGTGTTTGGTTTTAATTCAAAGTTGATATTTTTTAGCACAAGTTCCTTATCATATGCAAATGAAACATTTTCAAAACGATAAAGAGTGTCATCAAAGATTACCTTCTCTTTTGGTCTTTTAAGTTCCTCTTTCGATAGAAATTCCTCTATTACATCTAAACTTGCCTTAACCATGTTGAATTGTTCAGAATACTTTCCAATTTTCATTAAATGTGCAATAAACCCTATTGGCAGTATAATGCACACAATAAAAACTGATAGAGAGATTTTTGAATTCATATACAGATATGCACCAACTGGCAAAGTCCCTAAAAGTGTTGATGGCATAACTGCTTGAACAAATGCTGACCATAACCAACTTTGCTTCCACCAAGCAAGTGTACTATCATGAAAGAAGTTAATTGCGTTCGTAAATTTTTCATAAGAAGAAGCACTGTGGTTAAAAGCTTTTATAACCTCAATCCCATTAATATATTCAACCAAAGTACTATTCATATTATTTTGAGCTGTAGTATATGTTTTGCTTCTAAACTCATAATCCTTCATCATACCTATATATCCAAGCATTCCTAAAGGAATTGTAAGTAACGAAGCCAACCCCATCCTATAGTCCAAAGCAAAAATCAAAACCAAAAATAAAACAGGAGATACTATACTTGATGTTATCTCCGGCATAAAATGAGCCATTGAATCTTCCAGCTTAGACACTGTATCTACAATTAAATTTTTAAATTTACCTATAGGAGTATCTATCATTACACCCATAGGTACTCTTAGCATTTTTTCAGCTACTAAACTTCGTATATTTTTTAAAATATGAAATGTTGCTTTGTGTGAGGTTATTGTTGAATATAAAGTAAAAATACCTTTTAAAACTTGTCCACACAAAGCTATAAGTGTTAAACACAATACAGTTCTAAATGACACTTCAGATTGATATATTTTTTCTATCAATTTTGCTATTGCTAAAAAAGGAATCATTCCAAACAGTTCCCCTATGGTCGCTAACAAAATTGATTTGTATAATTGTTTTTTCTCGCCATCGGCGTATTTAAGCAACTCTGAAATGGCATTTTTATTGTTACTTTTCAAGAAAATACCTCCTCCAAACAAAAAGTTAATTAGTTATCGCTAACTTTTTGACAAAAAATTATCTATTATTTTTCTTCATTAAGCCTTGCCAACCATAATATTGAAAAATAACAATGCTTCTAATATATTCGCCAACATTATCATGCGGTATATCATGAAGAACACACTCGCATAGAGATGTAATATAGCCTTTTGTAATGACATGAACTTCAAACTCTTTAATCTCTGTGATAATTTGCTCTTGTTTAGCGTTGAAAAGAATAAGCTTCATATTTTTAGCTGTATATCTTTCAGTAATATCCTCAATAAAGTTTTCTACTTGCGACCCTTTGCTACACGCAAAAATCAGCTTAAAGTTATCAAAATGTGCATACATATAATCAACAAATAGCATTGTTTCCAAGAATAAATTTTCTATAATCGCTTCATCATCGACTAAATCAGAGTCTATCCTAATAGTTTTTTGTTCGCTCCTTTTTTCAACATCAGAAACAACATCTAATGTGTAATTATATTCCTCTTCAATTAGAGCAAAAAATAATGCTTCCTTATTTTTGAAATGACGATAAATAGCTCCTGTAGTTACTTTTGCTAATTTAGCAATTTCAGCTACCTGTGCATTTTCGAATCCTTTGCTTAAAAATTCCCCTTTAGCACATTCTAAAATTCTATTTTTTGTTATATCAGAGCAATAAGACATCTAACTTTCCCCTCTCATTTTTTATTTTTGATAATCTAATTATCTTTAATAATTATATTATCACTTTTTCAGTTTTTAGTCAATATATCACCACTCCTATAAATTATCGTCTGAACCCTTTACAAGTATCCCAACCCTTTTCAAAACCCTTAGCTTCTCCTGCTTCTTCTGTTCTCGCCTTGCTTTATACCTTTCCTCATATTCCTGTTGTTTGCCGTTTGCTTTACGCTTCAGATAATTTTGGTGAAGCATATCTTTTCTTTCATTTATTTTTCGTTCTTCTTCCTCAAGCTTTTATTTTTCTTCTTCGCTTACAGGTACGGCTTTTCCTTTCACATAAAGGTAATATTCTTTAGCCACTTAGTTATCCTCCTTTTCTTGTTCTGTGGTTTGCTTTTTGAGAATAAAAAAGGAGGACTTCTACACTTTGGCGTAAAAAGTCCTCTTAACTTGAAAACTATTGATTTGTTATATTGAGACTATTTGTATGTTTGTAATGGCGATATATTGCTAGACAAAAGTAAGTCCAAGCATAAAAAAAGATAATTGTATCGTTCTGTAAAAACCGAAACTATAAGTTTTGACATGATTATTCCTCCATTACTTTTCATCCTAAGTAAATATATTATTAAATCACTCCTGCTTTTTCAAAATGCTTTTTGAGTATCTTTATTGCAACAAATGCTCCTATGCAAGTAAGAACAAAAGTTATCAAACCAAAGCCTACTGCCCACGAAACTTTGAAATAAGATAATGCTTCATTTATTTGTGCTTCGC
>CABRGI010000014.1 GCA_902470455.1 uncultured Parvimonas sp. | reverse complement strand
TTGTAAAGTATATTCTATCATCTTTTATTTCAACTACCTTATTTTCTAATCCACTTTCAACAGCTTTTTTATTCTCCTCTAAAAAGTCCGACTCAAAAAAGCTATTGTAATCTGAAATCAAAAATCCATCTTTTAGACGCATATTCATTATGATATATTCAAATTTTTTAGTTGAAATATCCAATTTTTCTCTAAATTCTATTGGAACATTTCCACTTTGTAATTCTTTTATATATTTTGCAAGATTAACTGTATTGGAAAATCTTTCATCATTCAAATATGAATGTGCCGAAATTCCAAGTCCTAAATACTCTTTACAATTCCAATATTTTTTATTGTGGACAGATTCTTTTCCAATTTTAGAAAAATTTGAAACTTCATATTGTTTAAGTCCAATTTCTTCTAATTTTTCAACAATTAGATGATACATTTTTCTTTCAGTTTCTTCATCTAAAAAATTCAATTTTCCTGCGTTTTGTAAGGCTTTAAATTTTGTCTTTTCTTCAATAATCAAAGCATAATAGGAGATATGTTCGGGATTTATTTTTTTTACGATTTCTAAGTCATACAAAATATCTTCAATAGTCTGACTTTGATAACCAAAAATTAAATCTAAATTTATATCAAAACCGAATTTTTTTACCAATTCAATACTCTCTAATGCTTCTTTTGAGTCGTGATTTCTTCCTAATTCTTTTAAGATTTTATCATTAAAACTTTGTACCCCTATTGATAGTCTATTTATTTTTGCACTTATATAGTATTCTAATTTTTTTTCATCAAAAGTTTTCGGATTTGTTTCGATGGATATTTCAATATTATCTAAAACAGTGAAATTTTCTCTTAATTTTTCTAAAATATCAAAAATATATTTTCCGTCAATAAAACTCGGAGTTCCTCCTCCGATAAATATAGAATCTATTAAAAAATCTTTATTTCCTTTTAACTCTATTTCCTTTTTTAGAGCCTCAACATATTCTTTAATTTTAGAATTCGCCCCTTGAAATGTAGTAAAATCACAATAATTGCAAATTTTATCACAAAAAGGAATATGAATATATAATCCAAGTTTTTTCATTTTTCTCCTATTAGGCAAAAAGCCTATTATCTAATAGGCTATTTTTCATCATATTTTAATACAGCTAAGAAGGCTTGTTGTGGTACTTCTACATTACCGATTTGTTGCATTTTCTTCTTACCTTCTTTTTGTTTTTCAAGTAATTTTCTCTTTCTTGAAATATCTCCACCATAACATTTTGCAAGTACATCTTTTCTCAATGCTCTTACAGTTTCTCTCGCAATTACTTTTGAGCCTATTGATGCTTGAATAGGTACTGCAAATTGATGTCTAGGTATTTCATCCTTAAGTCTTTCAACTATATTTCTTGCTCTGTCATAAGATTTTTCACGATGAACAATTATTGAAAAGGCATCGACTAAATCTCCGTTGATTAAAATATCCAATTTAGCTAAATCTGAACGTTGATATCCTTTTAACTCGTAATCAAGTGAAGCATAACCCTTAGTTTTTGATTTTAATGCATCAAAAAAATCGTAAATAACTTCATTCAATGGCAAAATATATCTTAGACTTACTCTATGTTGATCGAGATATTCCATATTTTCAAAAACTCCTCTTTTGTTTTGACATAAGTCCATAATAGTTCCGACATAGTCTTTTGGAGTCATAATATTTGCCTCAACAATAGGTTCTTCCATATATTCTATTTCAGTTTCTTTAGGTAAATTGCTTGGATTTTGAATTTCTAGGATTTCTCCCGTTTTTTTAGCAACTTTATAGATAACAGACGGAGCAGTAGTAATTATATTCAAGTCAAATTCTCTATCAAGTCTTTCTTGAATAATCTCCATATGCAATAGTCCTAAAAATCCACATCTAAACCCAAAGCCAAGTGCAACAGAACTTTCAGGTTCAAAAGATAAAGAAGCATCATTTACTTGGAGTTTTTCTAAAGCTTCTCTTACACTATTAAAGTCTTCTCCTTCTGCGGGATAAATTCCACAATAAACCATTGGAATAACTTTTTTATATCCAGGTAAAGCTGAGTCAGTCATATTTTCAAAATCTGTAATAGTATCCCCAACTCTTGCATCTTTTACATTCTTTATGCTTGCAACTACATAACCTACATCTCCGGCTTTTAGCTCTCCAGTTTGAACATTTCCTGAAGCAGTATAACCAACTTCAGTTACTTCAAATTTTCCTTTAGTTGCCATCATATAAATAGTCATTCCCTCTCTTAAAGTTCCTTCAACTACACGAACATAGGAAACAACACCTTTATATGAATCATAATACGAATCAAAGATAAGTGCTTTAAGTGGTGCATTTTCATCTCCAGTTGGAGCAGGAACATTTTTTACTATATCTTCCAGTACATCTTCAATATTAAGTCCCTCTTTTGCAGAGACTAAAGGAATTCCATCTGTGTCAAAACCTGTTATCTCTTCAATTTCTTCTTTTACTTCATCTATTCTAGCTGACGGTAAATCTATTTTATTTATAACAGGTAAAATTTCTAAATCTTGTTCTAAAGCTAAATATACATTTCCCAAAGTTTGAGCTTCAACACCTTGAGTTGCATCTACAACTAAAATAGCTCCTTCACAAGCGGCAAGGCTTCTTGATACTTCATAAGTAAAGTCAACATGCCCCGGAGTATCAATAAGATTTAAAACATAAGTTTCTCCGTCTTTTGCTTTGTAGAAAAGTTTTACAGCTTTTAACTTTATAGTAATTCCTCTTTCTCTTTCAAGGTCCATACTATCTAAAACCTGTTCTTCCATTTCTCTTTTAGTCATCATTCCTGTTTTTTCTATCAATCTATCTGCAAGTGTAGATTTTCCATGATCTATATGTGCAATTATAGAAAAATTTCTAATATTCTTCTGTTCTATTTTCATAAATTATTTTAAACCTCCAAAATTATTAAATGGATAGTATCTAAGCACAATTTTACCAACAATATCAGATCTTGGAATAACACCTAAATCTCTACCATCTCTACTATTTGACCTATTATCCCCCAAAACGAAAACATATCCTTTAGGAACTTCCCATTTTGTAGTATTATTATGTGGAGTTGTAACATTTGTACTCACATAGTTCTCTTCCAACATTTTTCCATTTAAATAAACTCTATCATTAATTATTTCAACAGTATCTCCTTCAACTGCAATAACTCTCTTTAAGTAGTATTTCTTTGCATCAGGAACATAAAAGTCGATAATATCTCCACGAGTTATATTCTTCTTCACAAAAAATAATTTATTAACCATAAGTCTATCTCCATGATTTACTGTCGGATTCATACTTCTTCCATCTACAATAGTGCTTGTAACGACAAATGTTTTTATTCCACAACTTATTAAAAGTGCAAAAATTATAACTTTTGCATAATCCCAAAATATTTTTCCAAAATTCTTTTCGTTCTTTTCTTGAACTATATTTTCTTTTTCTTCATCATATCTATCATCAATCATAATTTCCTCCAAATTTATACAAATATTTTATCATATTTGTTAATGTCTATCCACTAAAAACTTGCAATATAAAACATATCCGAATCCGCCCAAAAATATTACAAGAAAAGGACTTATTTTAAAATAACTGACTAAAATTAAAACTATAAAGCTAATTAAATAATGAATAGCCTTTGACCTTGTCTTTTTCCCAAGTATTACAACCGCTGATGCTAAAACTGCAATTAAAGCGGGTTTAACAGCGACAAAAAATTTACTTACATAGTAATTCGCACTCATATCTTTGAAAAATATAGCAATTATAAGAATTGACAAAAAAGCGGGAAAAATTGAACAGAACAAGCAAACTAATGCTCCTGCCAAGCCTTTTAACTTATATCCTACTATAATGCTTATATTACAACCTAAAACGCCGGGAACGCTCTGTGCTATACCAAGAGCATCTAAAAACTCTTCCTGAGTCATATACTTCTTTTTTTCAACAATTTCTTTATTTATAACCGGAATCATAGCAGCTCCACCGCCAACGGTTAGAGTGTTTATCCATAAAAATGTCTTAAATAATTGAAATAACATAATTACCTCCTAAACAAGCCACATTCCGATTAAACCGGTTAAAAATATCGCAATTATCGGATGTAAATTTTTATAAGTAGTTAAGTAAAAAATTATTCCAAAAGTAACAATCGAATAAAAAGTGTAAAAATCAGAATCTATAACTGCAACACAACTGGATGCAATTAATCCAAGTACGATAGGTCTAATTCCTGTAAAAAAATTTTTAATATGTATATTATCTTTAAATTTTTGCATAAAAAATACTATTAAAGTTATTAGTATAAAACTTGGCAAAACTACAGCTATTGTTGTAATTATAGATCCTAAAACTCCATTCCCAACTGTATATCCAACAAATGTTGCAAGATTTATAGCTATTGGACCTGGTGTTATTTGAGAAATGGTAACAAAATTTATAAAGTCATTCATTCTTATCCAAGCATATTTATCTACAACAAGAGATATAATTAGTGGAATCATCGCATATCCTCCACCGAAATTATACGCTCCTATAAATAAAAATAATAAAAATAGGCTAATTAAAATCATTTTATCTCCTCTTAGCTATTATAATTCTATCAAAACCTGAAAAATCTTTTTTTTGAAGTAAAATTTCAAAACCTTTTTCAATCAATAAACTAGATATAATATCCATTTGATTATATCCAATTTCAAAAGTCAAAACTCCTTTTTCTGATATATAGTTGAGAGATTTCTCTATTATTTCTCTATAAAAAAACAATCCATCTTTCCCACCATATAATGCATTTTGTGGTTCAAAAGATAATTCTTTTTCTAAAGTTTTCATTTCAGCTTCATCAATATAAGGAGGATTTGAAACTATAATATCAAAATTTTTACATTTGAAAAAATATCACTTTCAAAAAATTCCACATTTTTTAAATTTAATTTTTCTTTATTTCTTTTTGATAAATTTATTGCTTCTTTGCTTATATCAATACCATAAATTTGTGATTTTCTCAAATTATCTGCAAGTGCAAGGCTTATAGCTCCACTACCACAACCTATATCTAAAATTTTATCCTTTTTACAGTCCAATTTTAAAATTTCATCAACTAAAATTTCAGTTTCAAATCTTGGAATTAAAGCAGATTCGTCAACAAATAACTCCAAACCGTAAAATTCCCATTTTCCAAAAATGTATTGTAAAGGATAATTTTTTTTTCTCTTTTCAATTATATTTAAAAATTCGTCATAAATACTATCAACACAAAAATTCAGGTTAATTTTTAATTCAATAGGCTTTTTGTCTGTTAAAAATTCTAAAATTAACCAATTTTCATTTGTATCTCCATGCTTTTCAATTAATTCATTTATATTCATAAAAAACTCCTATTCTAAGAAATTTTAGAATATAACTCATAAACAAAATTATAAAAACCATCTGGAACAGTTACAAAAAATGAATACTCATTATATTTTAAAACTGCTGTTTTATCTTCTTCTGATAAAGAAATACTAAATACATTATTATTACTTTCAAAAGTTATAGTTATATCTTCTTTTCCCATTAAAAGTTCAGAATTAGATACAAATTTACTAAATTCTATCTTTGCAATAATATCATCCATTAATTTCTTATCTTCCACAATATATTTTTTATCATTTTCAGCTTTAGTAATTACTATTTTATTTAACTCTTGAGAAGAAAGATGTTTTTTTTCTATTTTTAAAACATCATTTTTATTCATATCTGTTACTATATAATATTTTTCTCTCTCTTTTCTAACATTAGCTCTTTCCAAACTTGACTGATAAAAAATCAATCCCAATCCTATAATTTCTATAATTAATACTATAATATATACAGGTTTAATATTTTTTTTCATAAAACTCTCCCTAAAAGATATCGAAACTAATAAAATAAATTTCAAATTATAATCCATTATTATTTTAACATAAATTGTAAAAAAAATAAATTAGAATAGCCTAAATTACTGTTAATTCTATTAAGTAATAACACTACAATCCATAAAAAAAGAGATGAATTATTAATTCATCTCCTAAAATTCTTTTTGTAAATATTCCATAAATGATTTTATATCTTTAAAATCCTTATATACTGCGGCAAAACGCACATAAGAAACTTCATCAAGCGATTTTAGATATTTTAAAACTAACTCTCCAATCTGAGTAGATTTGATTTCATTTTTGTAGTTTTGTCTAATATCTTTTTCAATACTATCTATAACATCTTCTATTTCTTTATCTTTAATAGTTCTTTTTTCACAGCATTTTTTTATACCAGCAAAAACTTTATTTCTGGAGAAAATCTGTCTTGATCCGTCCTTTTTTAATACAAAAATTACAAATTCAGGCATTTTTTCATAAGTTGTAAATTTGTAATTACATTCTTCACAAACTCTTCTTCTCTTTACATAAGTTTTATCATTTGAATTTCTGGAATCTAAAACTCTTGTAGTTTCTTCTCCACAATTAGGGCATTTCATTATCTTAAGAAACTTGGAATATCTAAATCTAATCCATCATCTTTTTTGTCTAAAGAAGACTTCTTTTCAAGACCTGATGATTTTCTAATTCCTCCGGAAACTAGTGGATCAAAACCTGTAGCAATAACAGTAATCTTAATATCATCACCTAATGATTCATCAACACCAGTACCGAAAATAACATTGGCATCTGCATCAATAGCTTCTCTAATTAATTCTGCAGCTTCATTAGCTTCAAATATACCAACATTTGCAGCAGTAACATTAAGAAGAACAGCTCTTGCACCATCAATAGAAGTCTCAAGTAATGGACTGTTAATTGCCATTTTAGCAGCTTCGATAGCTCTGTTTTCTCCACTTGCTATACCAATTCCCATATGAGCAACGCCTTTATCTTCCATAACTGACTTAACATCGGCAAAGTCTAAATTAATGATACTTGGAACAGCTATTAAATCAGAAATACCTTGGATACCATTCATTAAAACTTCATCAGCCATAGCAAATGCTTCCAACATAGTTGTTCTCTTTTCAGAAATTTGAATTAATTTATCATTTGGAATGGTAATTAATGTATCAACTTTTTCTTTAAGAGCTTCAATACCTTGTTCAGCTTGAATAGCTCTTTTTCTTCCTTCAAAAGTAAATGGCTTAGTAACTACCCCTACAGTTAAAATACCCATTTCTTTTGCAATACCTGCAACAATAGGAGCAGCGCCTGTACCAGTTCCACCACCCATACCGGCAGTTACAAATACCATATCAGTTCCTTCAAGTGCTTTCATAATTTCATCTTTACTTTCTTCGGCAGCTTTTTCTCCAACTGATGGATTTGCACCGGCACCAAGTCCTCTTGTTAATTTTTCTCCTATTTGAATCTTAGTTTCTATATCAATAGAATTTAAAATTTGTCTATCTGTATTAACAGCAACAAATTCAACGCCCCTTAATCCAGATTCTTTCATTCTAGAAATAGCGTTATTTCCACCGCCACCAATACCGAAAACTTTAATTTTTGCTAAATCATTTCCATAAACTTCCATTTCAAATGCCATGTTAACTTCCTCCTATTTATTTTATACTTAATTTTTTAGATAACCATTGTTATTATACTAAATTTTCAAATAAAATTCTACTATTTTTTTACTATTATTGGATTTTCACCAACATTTAATATAATTTCTTTAGCATTTATTCCTTCTAATTGAATCTTCTTAATTAAAATTCCTATAATTTGTGTTTTCTTTGCATAGTCTTTTAAATCTCCAAATGTAACTTTTAGAGAGTTTTTTAATTCCAAAATTATTTCTTGATCATTAGTAAAATCAATACTTACTATATCAGAATAATATTCTTTAGTTAAAAGGTCCAATAAAAACTTTACTTTTAATTCATCTTTAGAAAAATCTTCTCCAACCTTCAATCCTGTTTCTGTAATTCCTTTTAATTGAGCTCCTGATGCTTTAGAATTATCAGTTGCTACTTCTTTTACTTTACCATAATTATTAATAGTAGTAAGTCCACTTGCAGTATTTATATATGCACTAACAAAATTTTCTTTAACTTCTATCTCAACTATATTAGGATAATTTTTTCTTACTTTAACTTCCTCAATATTTGAAAGTTCTTTTAAGTTTTTCTTAATTTTACTAGAAGAGGCTAGGAATATATTGTCGCCAACACTTATTCCGCTTTTACTAATTAATATCTCTTTTTCATTAGCAATATTACCTACTACATTTATATAATCTATCTTAAATAAGTCATGAGTCAATCCAAAATATACCATTATAGCAGTTGAGGCTAATAAAAATGCCAATAAAAATTTAAAGAATATTCTAAACCCACTTCTTCTTTTCTTCTTTCTTCCCTTTTTATCTATATAGTATTCTTCGTCATCTTCATCTTCTTCTAATTCATCTGTAGTATCTACTAAATTGTCATAATAATTTGCTTTTTGATTAATATTTTCATAACCAGATTGGACTACTGTAGTTTCACCTTCTAAACTTCCATAATCATCATCTTCTTCTAATTCATTAGAAGAATTAATAATCTCTTCTTTTTCAAATAAAGAATCATAATTTTCCTCTTTACTTAAAACTTCTTCGTTTGATATACTAAATTGATTGAATATTGATTCCTCTTCATTTATATTATCAAGAGAATTTTCCTGCTGTAAATTTTCTTCTATTAATAGATTTTTTTTATCCTCTATAAATTCAATTTCACTATCAGAAGAATTTTCTTCTTCTAATAAAATATCTTCATCAGAATCTAAACTTCCAAAATCATCATCCTCATCATCAATATTTTCAATTTCTTCTTTTTCAGACTCAAGTATAGATTCTTCTGAAATTAAATTATTCTCTATTTCATCCGTTTTGTCATCTATAAGTATTTCTTCTGATTTTTCTTCTAAATCAACTATTTCATCTTTCAGCTCTTGAATAACTTCATCTTCTATGATATTGGATGACGAAATATTTTCATCAATTATATTTACAGAAGAAGAATGTTCTTTATCGTAATTCATTTTTTCAAAATCTACACTTTTAAATTCCTCAAAAAACGATTCATCTAAAGTGTTATTTCTAGATTTAATGTTATCATATTCATAAAATTCATCATATTCTGAACTTACTTCATCTGGTCTCTTTTTTACAAATATTTTAGGCTTTTTTCCTTTGTTATTACTAGACATATCTATCTCCCTTTAAATTTATCATAAAATATTGAAACAAAATCATTTGCTGCATTTGGTGTTGCAAATTTTTTTGCGTTTTCTTTCATTTGTTCAAGTTTATTATTATCAAAAATTATTTTTTCTATGTTTTCCCATAACAAATCTGAATTTAACTCACCCTCAAGTATAAGCTCTGCAGCCCCAATTTCTTTATACGCCCTTGCATTAAATTCCTGATGATTTTCGGTTGTATATGCTTTAGGAATTAAAATACTAGCTAATCCAATCTTAGATATTTCAGCTAAAGTTATCGCTCCGGAGCTAGTTATAACCAAATCAGAAACTCCATATGCCTTATCCATTTCAATCATATAAGGTAAAATTTTTATATTTTTTCCTATTTTTATATCTTTATTTTTTATATCTTCTAAAAATTTATCATAATGTTTTTTTCCGGTTACATGAATTAGAGAAATTTCATTATTGTCATAAAATTCATCTAATATTCCAATTATAGCTTTATTAAGTTCTTCACTTCCATTACTTCCCCCAAAAGAAAAAATATTTTTGGAATTTTCATCCAGTTTAAAAAACTTTAAGGCTTCTTTTCTATCTAAATTTTGAAATCTATTCCTAATAGGATTCCCCGTAACAATACATTTTTCATTATTTTTAAAAAATTTAATTGATTCTTTGAAAGTAACTGCCATTGAATCAACATATCTTGACAGAATTCTATTAGTAATTCCGGGATAACTATTTTGTTCATGAAATATTGTATAAATCCCAAGTCTATGAGCTTTATATAAAACAGGACCCGTTACAAAACCTCCGGTTCCTATAACAACATCAGGTTTAAATTCTTTCAATATTTTCTTTGCTTGAGTTAATCCTTTAAGTAAAAC
>CABRGI010000013.1 GCA_902470455.1 uncultured Parvimonas sp. | reverse complement strand
AGATAATAATAATTGATATTATTTTAAAAATGTGGTAATATATATGAGTAAGAGATAATAAACTCTTTATAAAAGATTTTAGGAGGGAAATATGAGAAAAAAAATTATTTTATTACTTGCATTGGTACTATCTGTGGGGGTTTTAGGAGCTTGTACCAAAAAAGATGATAATAAAAATAAAGACGGGGGAAAGAAAACTGAGCAAAACACTACAAAGAAAAAAGTTATTGCTACAAGTACAATGCTTACAGATTTAGTAAAGCAAATAGGTGGAGATAATTTTGAAGTAGAAGGAATGATGAAAGCGGGAGTTGACCCTCATTTATACAAACCGACTGCTGGAGATGTTGAGAAACTTGAAAAAGCTGATGTCGTAGTTGTAAACGGATTACATTTGGAAGGACAAATGGGAGAAATTTTACAAGGTCTAGAAAAACAAAATAAAAATGTTATAACTGCATCAAAAAATATTCCATCAGATAGTTTACTTCCTTGGAATGAAGAAGGAGCAGGTCCAAACGATCCGCATATCTGGTTTAGTGTTAAGAATTGGAAAATTGCTGCTAAAAATGTTGCAGAGGGTTTAAAGAAAGCAGACAGCTCAAAAGCTGAAGAAATTGATAAAAATCTTGCTAAATATGAAAAAGAACTTGATGAACTTTCAGAATATATAAAGAAAAAAGTATCAGAATTACCTGAAAATCAAAGAGTTTTGGTTACTGCACATGATGCTTTTAACTATTTTGCAAAAGAATTTGGCTTTAGAGTAGAAGCAATTCAAGGAATAAGTACAGAATCAGAAGCAAGTGCTGCTGATATAAAGAAACTTTCAGACTTTTTAGTTGAAACTAAAATTAAAGCAGTTTTCGTTGAATCTTCAGTTCCTAAGAAAACTATAGAATCTTTAGTTGAATCTTGTAAAGCTAAAGGACATAATGTAAAAATTGGTGGAGAATTATATTCCGACTCATTGGGAGATGATAATACAAAAGAAAATACTTATATCTCAATGTTTAAATACAATATTGATACAATAGTTGACGCTTTAAAATAATACTTGAAAAAAATCTCCTAAATATATATACTTATATTATGGAGATTTTTTATTACTAAAAAATAAGTTTATTGGGTACTTATTAGATATATTATATTGAAAGTTTGTTAATTTTATGGAGGAATAAAATGGATGAGATAGCTGTAAAAGTTGAAGATTTAACTATTGCCTACTATTTGAAACCTGTAGTTTGGGATGTTGACTTGGATTTTAAAAAAGGAAAACTTACTGCGATTATGGGACCAAATGGAGCAGGTAAATCAACTTTATTAAAGGCAATGTTAAATTTAATTCCAACTTCATCTGGAAAGATTTCATTTTTTGGGAAAACATATAAGGAGTTTAGAAAAGATATTTCTTATGTGCCTCAAAGTGAGTCTGTGGATTGGGATTTTCCTACAGATGTTTTGGATGTTGTTATGATGGGAACTTATGGTAAACTCGGTTGGATAAAGAGAGTTGGAAAAAAAGAAAGAGAATTATCTTTGGAGGCTTTAAAAAAACTTGGAATGGAAGATTTTGTTGACAGACAGATAAGTGACCTTTCGGGAGGACAACAGCAGAGAGTTTTCTTGGCGAGAGCATTAGTTCAAGATAGCGAGATTTATTTTTTAGATGAACCGCTAAAAGGGGTTGATGCTAAAACTGAAAAAGAAATTATGAAAATTTTAAAGGAGCTAAGGGATAACGGAAAGACAATCATAGTTGTTCATCACGATTTAAGAACTGTTGAGGAATATTTCGATGAGGTTGTACTTTTAAATAAATTGGTTATAGCTTCAGGTTCGGTTAAGGATGTTTTTACTGAAGAAAATATTAATAAGACTTATAGGGTGTAGATTATGAATGGAATTTTAGATTTACTTACCGACTATACTTTTATGATGATAGCTTTGGGGTCCGGACTTTTAGGACTTTTAAGCGGAATTATGGGAGTATATGTTACGGTAAAAAAGCAGGGGCTTATTTGTGATGCAATTAGTCATTCTACTCTTCCCGGTGTTTGTATTGCCTTTATGGTACTTGGAATTAAAAATTTAGAATTTTTGCTTCTTGGAGCTTTTATTGCGGGAGTTATAGCCGCACTTATGATTTTCGGAATTGATTTGAAATCAAAAGTAAAGTTTGATAGTGCATTGGCAATAGTTTTATCAACATTTTTTGGACTTGGTATTGTACTGCTTGCACTTATCCAAAGAAAAGCAAATACAAATCAAGCAGGTCTTGATAAATTCATATTCGGACAAGCTGCCGCTTTTTTGAAAAAAGATATATATTTTTTAATCGGAATAATTATTTTGGTGTTATTTGTAATTTTATTGTTTTGGAAAGAATTGAAACTTTTTTCCTTCGATCCTGAATTTGCACAAACAAAGGGATTTTCTATAAATTTAATGACGGGAATATTAATAGTTTTACTTGTAATTTCAATAGTTATGGGAATTCAATCAGTTGGAGTAATTCTAATGAGCACAATGCTTATTGCACCGCCTGTAGCTGCAAGACAGTGGACTGACAAATTTAATATTATGATGATTTTATCAGGGTTTTTTGGAGCTTTCTCCGGAATTACCGGCTCATTTATAAGTATGTACTATAAAGGGTTGTCAACAGGACCGGTTATAGCGATAGTTGCAAGTTTAATTGTATTTTTTAGTATATTATTTTCGCCTAAAAAAGGAATTTTATTCAGTAAAAAGAGAACTATGCAAGGAGGGACTAAATGAGACAATTAGAAATTTTAATAGCTGTAAGTTTAGTTTCAGCTGCTTGTTCACTATTGGGACCGTTTTTAATTCTTAGAAAAATGTCTATGATGATAGATTCTATAACTCATACAATTTTACTTGGAATCGTAATTGCTTTTTTCATTACAAAAGATTTGACAAGTCCTTTGCTGATTGTCGGTGCCGGACTGGTTGGAATACTTACTGTATTTTTGACGGAGCTTATAAATCAAAAGACAACTTTGCATGAAGATTCGTCAATTGGACTTGTATTTCCGTTTCTATTCAGTATTGCTATAATATTGATTTCGAAATTTTTAAGAGGAGTACATCTTTGTATTGACTCCGTTTTAGTAGGGGAAGTTGCCTTTTCAATAATTCCGAGAATTGAATTTTTCGGTTATGAAATGTCAAAAGTTATTTTTGTAATGGCAGTAATATTTTTAATTGATTTAATTTTTATTTGGGTTTTCTTTAAAGAATTGAAGATTTCTACATTTGATAAAAATTTAAGTTTGATTTCCGGATTTGCACCGGCTGTTATTTATTACGCTTTGATGAGTTTAGTTTCTATAACAACTGTAGGAGCATTTAATGCGGTGGGTTCAATACTTGTAATTTCCTATATGGTTGTTCCGTCTGCAACGGCATATCTATTAACACATGATTTGAAGAAAATGATATTTATAAGTGTTTTCACGGGAGTTTTAAGTAGTGTAATAGGATTTTATATGGCATATATTTATGACCTTTCTATTGCAGGAACAATAGCCATAGTTAACGGATTGATATTTTTATTAGTATTTATATTTGAACCGAGAAACGGAATTATCAAAAAAATATTAAATGAAAACAGAAAAAGAGATGAATTTGCTGAAGTTACTATGATGCTTCATATAATAAATCATGAAAATACTCAAAGAGCTGATATTGAATGTAATATTGTTAAGATAAATGAGCATTTGTGTTATGCAAAGAATAAATTTGAAAAAGTTTTAAAGAATATATTAAATAAAAAATTTGCTTATATTGAAAATGACATTATAAAAGTTACTGACATTGGTAGAGAGAAAACTTTAAACAAATTTAATGAGTGGATGAAGTAGGATATTGTAAGAAATATTTTTTTAGAATCGTTTTCTAATTCTAGTATAAATTATTTCAAAAATTTAATAAAATTTTAAAAGAGAGACAATTTTTCATAAAAAATCTCTCTTTTTTGTTTATTTTTGTTTTTGCTATATTTTAAATAATAACTTATATATTGGGATAAATAATTTTATAGGGACAAAAAAGACCCAAACAAATTTGATAAAATTTTTAAATTATTTTGAAAAACCTTGAAAAATGTATAGATTTTTTTGTAGATTTTGAATATAATTAGTCTTGAGGTGTTTACCCAACAAAAGATAACATTTCTATTTTTAGGAGGAATTATGAAAAAGAAATTTTTGGCACTTATGTTGTCAGCGCTTATGATTGGAGCTACTGCTTGTGGGGGAGGCTCTGAAAAGAAAGATAATGCAAGCAAAGATATGAAAGCGAATGAAGAAGTTTCAGGAAAAGTTAGAATTTATACTTCTATGTATGAAGATATAATTGCTAATATGAAACCTGCACTTAAGAAAAAATTCCCTAACTGTGAAATCGAATTTTTCCAAGGTGGAACTGGAACTTAACAAAAATAGCAGGAGAAATTGATGCTGGGAAACTTGCTTGTGATATTATAATGGTTGCAGAACCTTCATATGCTTATGAATTAAAGGAAAAAAAGGTATTACATAAATTTGAAATCGAAAACAAAGATAAATTGGCTTTCGAATATGATAAAGAAGGTTATTGGTATCCGGTAAGAATTTCTAATATGGTTTTAGCTTATAACCCAGAAAAAACAAAGAAAGAAAATTTAGCACAAAGTTTTAAAGAATTTGCTGAAAAAGAAAGTCTTACAGGAAAAATTTCTATGTCAGATCCATTAAAATCAGGGACAGCTCTTGCAGCTATCGGAGGATTAAAGGACAAATATAAAGATGAATATTTCACTAATTTGGCTAAGAGAAAAGTTGCTATTGAAGCTGGTAGTGTTGCCTTAACTAAACTTGAAACTGGTGAAATGGACGAACTTATGATTCTTGAAGAATCTGTTTTAAAGAAAAGACAAGATGACAACTCTTCATTAGAAGTTATATATCCTAAAGATGGAACAATTGTAGTTCCTTCACCAATTATGATTGTAGATGAAAAATTAACTGAAAACAAAAATACAAAAGCAGCAGAAGCTATTTCTAAATGGTTCTTATCAGAAGAAGGTCAAAAATTTATAGTTAAGGGTTGGATGCACTCTGTACTAAAAGACTTCCCTGAAGTTCCTTATGATGCAATTAAAACTTCTGAAATTACAGCAAATAGTATAAATGTAAATTGGGAACAATTAGTTAAAGATAGAGATTCTCTAAGAAAGATGTTTACAGATACAATTGGTAAAAAATAATAGATACTAACAATATTAAAATTTGGAGCTTATTATTTTAGAATAAAAAATATATAACAGAGGGAGGCAACTCCCTCTTGTTAATGAAAGGTTAATTTATGCAAAAGACAGATAGAAAATTTAAATTAGATATAAAGTGGATAATAATGCTTTCCATTGTTGCACTTTTACTTGTTTTTGAAGTTTTCCCACTTTTATATCTTTTTGTTAAATCAGTATTTCCAAGTGGAAGTTTTACTTTTGAGGCTTTTAAAAGAGTTTATAGTTATGATGCGAATTTTATAGCTATTAGAAATACTTTGGTTACTGCCGTTGCAACGACATTTTTTGGAATGTTAATTGCTTTTCCACTTGCATTTTTAGTTGGAAGAACTAATTTATACGGTAAAAAAATATTTAGAACTATGTTCGTAGTTACATATATGGTTCCTCCTTATGTAGGAGCAATGGCTTGGCTTAGACTTTTAAATCCTAGAGTTGGAACTTTAAATATGTTAATTCAAAAATTATTTGGTTTAAGCGAACCAATTTTCAATATTTACAGCGTATGGGGAATGATTTGGGTACTTACTTGTTTTTATTATCCTTATGCTTTTATCACAATTTCTCGTGCGATGGAAAAAATGGATCCTTCTCTTGAAGAAGCTGCAAGAATTTCAGGAGCAAGTCCATTAAAGACTTTATTTACAGTTACAATTCCGATGATGACACCAAGTTTAATAGCTGCAGGACTATTAGTTTTTGTAACTGCTGCATCTTGTTACGGTATTCCGTCAATAGTTGGAGCACCGGGACAAATTCACACTGTTACAACAAGAATAATTGAGTTTGTTCATATTGGTAATGAAGAAGGAATAATTGATGCTACAACTCTTGCGGTATTCTTAATGATAATTGCTAATTTAGTTTTGTATGTTTCAACATTTGTACTAGGAAAGAAACAATTTATAACAATGAGTGGAAAATCTACAAGACCTACAATAGTTGATCTAGGGAAATGGAGAACTCCACTTACAATATTAGTTACAATTTTTTCTTTTATAGTAGTAGTTGTTCCTTTTATAACTGTTGCTCTTACTTCTATAACTATCAATATGGGTAAGCCATTGTCTGCAAGAAATATCTCATTTAGATTTTGGCAACAAATGCTTACAAGGGATAGTATATTAAGCTCAACAATAAACAGTTTGGTTGCAGCTTCAGCAGCGGCATTTTTGGGAATAATAATTTCCTGTATGATGGCTTATTTGCTTGAGAGAACTAGAGTTAAGGGAAGAAGAATTCCTGACTTTTTAATAACAGTAGGTTCAGGAACACCAAGTATTGCCATAGCTCTTGCCCTTATAATGACAATGAGTGGAAAATTTGGAATTAATATTTACAATACAATATATATTATGATTATTGCATATATGATTAAGTATATGTTGATGGGAATGAGAACAGTAGTTTCAGGAATGAGTCAGGTTCATCCTTCTCTTGAAGAGGCATCACAAATCTCGGGAGCAGGCTGGCTTAGAATGATTAAAGACGTTACTGCACCGCTTATAATGCCTTCAATTGTCGCAGGTATATTCTTAATATTTATGCCTTGTTTCTATGAACTTACTATGAGTACACTTTTGTATTCATCTCATACAAAGACAATCGGTTTTGAACTTTACAATTATCAAACTTATCATAGTCAACAAATTGCAAGTGTACTTGCTACTGCAATTTTGATTTTTGTATTGGTAGTTAACTGGATTTTAAATAAACTTACAAAAGGTAAGTTTTCAATTTAGGAGGAAAAATGTCAACGATTACGATAAAAGAATTAAGTAAATCTTTTGGTAATGTAGAAGTTTTAAAACCTTTTACAGATACTTTTAAAGATGGTGAATTTATAACTTTATTAGGACCTTCAGGTTGTGGTAAAACAACAATGTTAAGACTTATAGCGGGATTTGAAAAACCTACAAGTGGAGAAATACTAATAGGAGATAATGTTGTTTCAGGAGGAAAAACATTCCTTCCGCCTGAAAAAAGAGGAATAGGAATGGTATTTCAATCATATGCAGTTTGGCCTCATATGAATGTTTTTGACAATGTTGCCTATCCTTTAAAAATAGCCGGTGCAAAGAAAGAAGAAATAAAAGAGAGAGTTGAAAAAGTTTTAGAAATAGTTCACTTATCTCAATATAAAGATAGAGCACCATCAGAACTTTCAGGGGGACAACAACAAAGGGTTGCGCTTGGACGTGCTTTGATTTCTAGACCTAAATTACTTTTACTTGATGAACCACTTTCAAACTTGGATGCTAAACTAAGAGAAGAAATGCGTTTTGAAATAAAAGAGATACAAAAAAGACTTGGAATTACAGTTGTATATGTAACACATGATCAAATAGAAGCTATGACAATGAGTGATAGAATTATTTTGATTAATAAAGGTGTTGTTCAACAAATAGGAACTCCTGAAGAAATTTACAGAAATCCTGTAAATCCTTTTGTTGCAAACTTTGTGGGTCGTGTTAATTTCATTAAGGGAGTTGCAAAAGACGGCTTTGTTGAACTTGCAAATACCGGAAAGAAATTACCTTATGACGGAGATAAGACAGGGAATGTTATAGTTGCAATAAGACCAGAAGCTCTTAGAATAGACGAAAGAGATGGAACTATTGATGCTAAACTTGTAAGCCAATTCTATCTTGGAGATGTAAATGACTGTAAAGTAGATTTAGGAAATGACAATGTAGTTAGAGTTATTGACCATGTTGAAACTTACGGAGTTTACGAAGAAAATGCAAATATCAAATTGAGAATTAAAAACTTTATGGTATTTGATGATGACGGAAAAGATTACACAAAGATAATAACTTAAGAATAGAAGCTATTGAATTTTTCAATAGCTTTTTTATGTCTTATGGTCATATTGATTTTTATGGTTTAATGCGATATAATAAAACAAAGGGATGTGAAATGTATGGAAATTGTAAGATTATATACAAGACAAGATATTCGCTCTTTAAAAGAAATTGAAGAAAAAGGATATTTTACGAATAAAATTTCTTATGTCAAAGAAAATTTTGGAGTGATTTCTGACTATATTTTAGGTTGTTATAATTATTTTGTAAAAGAGGCGAGTAAAAGAGTACCAAAACCTGATGAAGTTGAAATGCCTGTTTGGTGTGGAGTAAGTAATAAGAATTGTATGCCCGTAATTGAAAATACAGTTGTATATGTTTTAGATGTTCCAAAAGATGAGATAATCTATTTTGATGGAGTTAAATGGGATTATGTACTCAATCATCATTATATCCCTTTGAATGAAGAAGATGATAAAAAGTATAAAAAAAGATTAAAAGAAAAAGGGATAGATAATGGATTTGAGTTTTTTGAGGGAAAGTATAAGAATGTTTTTCCAGAAGAAAGACAAATAGTTATAGACAGTTGGGCTAGAATATTCGATATTGATGAATGGGATATTTACAGAGTTCAAGCAAACATTTGGAAAATAAAAAAAGAATGGATTTTTGCCATTGTAAATAAAGGAGATATTATTCCTTAAATTTAACTGTGAATATAATAAATAATTATTTTAGAATTTTTGGAAAATGCTATAATGTACATATTTTAGGTTAGACTTTGAAAAATTTCAAGGAGGATATTATGAAAAAATTTTTTAAGAAGTTTGTTTTGATTTTGCCGGTTTTTATTGCTTTTTCCGGTTGTTCTAAAAGTTCTAAAGTTAATGACGATAATACAAATAAGCAAGTAGTTAGAAAGGCAAGTAAAGAAGTTGAAAAAGTTTGCGGATACTATTATGCTTATGATTCACAAATTGTTTTAGATAATGGTGAATATTATGGTGTGCCTTGTATGTATTATAAGGCTAAACCTATAGACTTTGATAAATGTTCAAAAGAGTCCGTTAAAAAACTTCGTGGTGATTTTACGGATGATGGAAACTTTTTAGAACCGAAAATTTTTGAAGAAGATGGAAAAAAGTATTTAACAGCTAATTTTTTCCCTGAAAAGAAGTTTTGGATAAAAGACGAAAAAACCATTGTTGATGTTGAAACTAATACGGAATATAAAAAGGGTGACCCTAAATAAATATGTGAAATTAATTAAACAACTAATGGTTTCTGCCATTAGTTGTTTTTTAAAAATAAGAAGTAAGGGGGATGTTATGAAAAATAAATTTAAAATTTTATTTCTATCGTTCTTTTTATTGACTTCTTGTAGCAATGGAAGAACCAAATCGTATGAAAATAATTTTAGAAAATATCAATATGGGAATGATATTTTTATAGAGGCTAAGATGGATGCTTATAGAAATTTGAATGATGTTGAAAAGGAAACGGAAGTAATTGTTTTAGGTAAAAAAATAAAACAAAATCCGTCAACAATACAAAAAAATAATGGTTATGTTAATGGTGTATATACAATCTCGAATTTTAAAATAGAAAAGGTTTTTAAAGGTAATTTTAAACCGGGAGATGTTGTAGATGTTTTTGAAAGTGCCGGAATAGATGAGGAAACGGGAAAGATTTATCATATTGCAGGATATGAGTTAATGGAAAAGGATGAGGAATATTTACTGTTTTTAAGACATTCGGAAACTGATCCATGGTATATGATCTCAGGATTGAAATTTGGCAAGATTTCACTTTCAGGTAAAAAATCAGAGTTCAGAATAGAATTAGAAAAAGCAAATGAAGATTTAGAATCGTTTAAATTTGAAGATAGAATAAGAGAAGAAGCAATAAAAAAATATATTGGAAAGTAGTAATCTAAAAGATAGAATAATCATAAAATTAAAGAGTTGGAAGTCCAACTGTTATCACGTACACAACCAGCAAATAATTCAAGATCTGTTATGAGAGCTATAGGATTTAATTATAAACCTTATCCACTATCAGATGATAAAGCTGGAATTTTAGCTAAGTATTAGTATTAGGAGGAAGTTATGAAAAATAAATTTAAAAGTTTATTTCTATTGTTCATTTTATTGACTTCTTGTAGCAATGGAAGAACCA
>CABRGI010000012.1 GCA_902470455.1 uncultured Parvimonas sp. | reverse complement strand
AATATAATCTAATTAAATTTTTTAATATCTGATAATATTTATTTCTTTTTTTCTTTATAGTGTAATAATATTTTATCAATATTATTTATAGTTTCATTAGTTTAAATTCCTTTGAAAAGAAAATATTATAAAACAAAAAATTTTTTTAAATCTTTGTTATTCTCTATTTATTTTTTCTTCTATTTATATTATAATATTGTTGTATTAGAATATTAAGGAGGGACATTGATGGAAAGTAAATTGGTTACTTTATTGAGAAAAGTTTTGATTGACAAAACTTTTGATTTAAAATTAGATAAAAGATTATATTCAGAATTCACTGTACTTAAAGTAAAGAAGAAAACTGTTATAATCAAAGAAAATGATAAATTAGATTATTTATATTTATTAGTACGTGGAAGCGCCAATGTTGTTCATTTCACACCGGTTGGGGAACTAATAGTATTTAATCATATAACTAATACTTCTATTCTAGGATTACTTGAGTTTATGGATAACAAACATGATTTCTATAAAAGTGTTGCATTCTTTAAAGATACAAGACTTATAAGAATTCCTGTAGAAAGATTTGAAAAAGAATCTGAAAGTATTGAACTTTTAAAAATTTACAATCAATTTTTATTAGACTTTGCTAAACATTCAATAGCTACATTCGATTTAACAAAAAATTACGGAAGAAAGAAAAATTTAATAGAATTTTTCTTATCTAAATGTGTTGATGCAGAATTTCCAGTTAAAATTACTTTAACTAAAAAAGTTATTTCAGACTATTTAAGAATTAATGAAAGAACAATGTATAGATATTTGAATGAATTGATTGACAGAAATTGTATTTCCAGAAAAACCGGAAAAATTATAATTTCTAAAGAAAATTATGACAATTTAGTTGAATATTCTAAAGAAAAAGGTGTAGAAAACGAATAATAGGTGTATTATGAATGAATCTATAGAAAATGCAAATATAAATTCGGAAATTAAAGCAAAAAGATTTAACTTAAAATCTTTAATTTTGATTATAAATTATTTTATAACTCCGATTTTAATTATGGTAATATTTTTTCTTTTAATGGAAAATATGAAATTTATAGAAACTGTAATGAATTTACCATTTGTTTATAATTTTTTTCAGAATAATAAAGATTTAATAGAAAACGAAACTATGTTTAAGGACTTTCTAATAAGTGTAATTGGATCTGTTGCGACATTAATTACTTTTATAATAGGATTTTTCTTAAGCAGAAAAAGAAATGATAGTATCTCAACAAAAAATTCCGAAACAACTTTAATAAAGTTATTATTAATTGGAATAGGAATTGGTATAATTATGATTTTATGGAATATCGTAATTTCATATGTATATCCACTATTAGGTCTTAATTTTGAAAGTGAAAACACTAAAAATATTTTCGAATCTTTAAAATTTAACAAAATATTAATAGTAAATATGTTAATTTCAGCTCCAATAGGAGAAGAGATTGTTTTTAAATATGGTATATTCACATTTCTACACGAAATTTTTCAAAATAAAGGAAAGCTCTTAAAAATATTTCTCCCTGCATTTGTTTCCGCATTTATATTTGCAATAATTCATGATGGATTGTATTTAGTTCCGTTGTATATAGTTCCAAGTTTTATAGGATGCTTAATATACGAAAAAACAAAATCTTTAATGCCTTGTATATTAGGACATTTTATAAATAACATAGTTGCATTATTGGCAATGTTATATAGTTAAAAAGCTATTGAAGTTTTACTTCAATAGCTTTTTTGTCTAATATTAAAATATATATTTTTATTATTTCACAACTTTAGAATTTACTTCTTCCAAAATCATTTCAAGGAATGCTTCAGATTTCATTGAGCCTTTATCTCCCTCTCCACGTTTTCTAACAGAAACAGTTCTTTCATTTACTTCATTTTCTCCAACGATTAAACTATACGGGATTTTGGCAAGTTGTGCCTCTCTGATTTTTAATCCAATTTTTTCTGCTCTATCATCAACTGCTACTCTTATGTCTTTTTTAGCAAATTCTTTTTGTAATTCATAAGCATAATGATTGAATTTATCAGAAATTGGTAAAATCTTAACTTGCTCAGGTGCTAACCAAGTTGGGAAAGCTCCCTTATATTCTTCAATCAAGTAAGCTACAAATCTTTCCATTGTAGAAACAATTCCTCTGTGAATTACAACCGGTCTATGAGTATTCTTTCCATCTTCTCCAACATAAGTTAAGTCAAATCTTTCCGGTAATAAGAAGTCAAGTTGAATTGTAGAAAGAGTTTCTTCCAAACCAATTGCTGTCTTTACTTGAACGTCAAGTTTTGGACCGTAGAATGCAGCTTCTCCTTTTGCTTCAAAGTATTCATAACCTAAGTCATCCATTGCACTCTTAAGCATTGCTTCAGCATTGTTCCACATTTCATCATCATCAAAGTATTTTTCTTTATTTTCAGGATCTCTGTAACTTAATCTAAATCTAAAATTCTTTATATCGAAATCTTCATAAACTGATTTCATTAAATTTACTACTCTTGTAAATTCTTCTTTAATTTGATCAGGACGAACAAAGATATGAGCGTCATTTAAAGTCATTTCTCTGACTCTTTGTAATCCTGAAAGTGTTCCACTCATTTCATAACGATGCATCATTCCAAGTTCAGCAATTCTAATAGGGAATTCTTTGTAACTATGAACATCATTATTGTAAATTTCCATATGATGTGGACAATTCATAGGTCTTAAAACTAGCAATTCTCCATTTCCTAAGTCCATTGGTGGGAACATACTGTCTTGATAGTGATCCCAGTGACCTGAAGTTTTATAAAGGTCAACATTTGCTAAAATCGGAGTATAAACATGTTCATATCCACATTCAATTTCTTTATCAACTATATATCTTTCAATTAAACGTCTAATTGTTGCCCCTTTAGGTAGCCAGAAAGGAAGCCCTGCTCCAACATTTTGGCTAATCATAAATATTCCTAACTCTTTACCAATCTTTCTATGGTCTCTTTGTTTAGCATCTTCTAAGAATTCTAAATATTCATCTAAATCTTTTTTCTTTTCAAAAGTTATACCATAAATTCTTTGTAGCATTTTATTTTTTTCGCTACCTCTCCAATAAGCACCTGCGATGCTTAGAAGTTTAACAGCTTTTATTTTCTTAACATCAACAAGATGTGGTCCTCTACAAAGGTCTGTAAAATCTCCCAATTCATAGAAAGAAAGTTCAGCATCTTTATCAAAACCTTCAATTAGGTCAATTTTATAATCTTGTCCTTTTTCTGCAAAATATTTTAAGGCAAAGTCTCTATCAACTTCTTTTCTATCAACAGAATAACCCTCCTTAACGATTTTCTTCATTTCTTCTTCAATTTTTTCTAAATCTTCCGGTGTGAATTTATGTTCTGAATCTAAATCATAGTAAAATCCATTGTCTATTGCAGGTCCTATCCCAAATTTTGTATCCGGAAATAGTCTTTGAATAGCAAGAGCCATTACGTGACTTGATGTATGCCAGAAAATTTCTTTTCCTTCTTTATCTTCAAACTTTACAAATTTAACTGTGCAATCTTCTTTTAAAGTTTCACTTAAACCTTTTATAATATCATCATTAACAACAGCTCCGATAACATTTCTTGCAAAACCTTCAGAAATGCTAATTGCAACATCTAAAATCTTTACACCTTTTTCAAATTCATGAACAGACCCGTCAGGGAATGTAACTTTAATCATTTCCATATTATCCTCCTATAAAAAAAGAGCCCCATCCCTACAAAACTGTAGGGACGATGACTCGTGGTTCCACCCTAATTACTTCTTAATTAGATAAAAGACTCCGTAATAGTTTTCAGTAAATAGCATTCTTAAATGAAATTCCAGCCACGTTTCATTCTCTCTTAAAGCGCTTAAGTCCTACTTGTTACTTCAACGTCTATATTAAATTCAATAATCCTTGAAAATCAACAGTAGATTGTTCTCCTGTCTTTAAATCTTTAACAGTATAAGTATTATTTACTTTTTCATCTTCTCCGACTATGATTATATAAGGAACATTTAATTTGTCCGCATAAGATATTTTTTTCTTCATCTTTGCGTCTTCAAAGTATATTTGTATTATTTTACCACTATTTTCAAATTTATTCAATAGTTTTATAGCATAATCATAACAATTTTCCATTGGAATAATTAAAGCGTCAATACTATTAGTTTTAACTTCTTTAAATAAATTTTTATCAAGTAGTTGATAAAACAATCTTGTAAGCCCGATAGAAATTCCAACGCCAGGTAAAATCTGACTTGTATAATTACTTGCCAAGTCGTCATATCTTCCACCAGAACATACACTTCCAAGTTGTCTATAATTTTCTAAAAATGTTTCATAAACAGTTCCGGTATAGTAATCAAGACCTCTTGTAATTGTAAGATTAATCTTAATATAATCCTCAGGAATTCCAAAAAGTTTCATACAATTATAAACTTCTTTAAGTTCTTCAACACCTTTTTCAAAAAGCTCATTCTCAATTCCTAATGAATTTAATTTTTCGATAATTTCTTCATTACTTCCTGAAATTTTTATAAATTCTATAATTTTTTCTAAACTATCATCATCAAGTCCTGTATTTTTAAGTTCTTCTACAACTTTATCAAAACCAATTTTTTCAATCTTGTCGATAATTCGAAGCATATCAGTTTTATTATCTATACCCAGATTTTCAAAAAGTCCATTAATAATTTTTAAATTACTAAAATTTATTGCAAATTTTTCATTAATAATTTTTGAAAAAATTTCATAGATTATATAAGGAAGCTCTGCATCATTTTTGATATCCAGTTTCCCATTTCCAATAACATCAATATCACATTGATAAAATTCCTTATATCTTCCCTTTTGATTTCTCTCTCCACGATAAACTTTACCTATATGATATCTTCTGAAAGGAAAATTCAACTCGCTAAAATATTGAGCCACATATCTTGCCAAAGGCACAGTAAGGTCAAATCTCAAAGAAATATCCTTACTTTCAGAGTCGATTTTAAAAATTTGTTTTGTAGTTTCTCCGCCACCTTTAGCCAAAAGAATTTCATTTTTTTCAAAAATCGGTGTATCTATCGGTAAAAATCCACGTTTTTTAAAAGTATCTTCAATTATATTTTTAACATTGTCGAACAAAATTTGTTCATTTGGTAAAAGTTCCATAGTACCAACAACATTGCTCGGTTTAATAAATCCCATAATTACCTCCATAGCGAAATAATTCCACCCAAATCGACAAATGCTTCGTCTTTAGGGTAAATTATTTTCACATTTTCTTCATCTGCTATGCGTTTAATTATATCATAATCTCTATATTTTGTCACATCACCATAAAATAACAGAATATCATCAGAAACAAAACCGCAGGTTCCCCCGATAAAGCCATTTTTATATCCATTTAAAATAATTCCATCAGTTGTAACGAGTTCAACATTGATATTTTCGTTTTTTAGAGTCTTATATACTCCCTCATCACTTGTTATTATATGATTTTCAAAACAAATCATACTGCAATTTGCATAGCCTTGATTTATTTTTATATATTTTCTATTTGATTTAAGTTTTTCAAAAATTTCTTTTGTGGTAAATTTTTCATTATGAAAAAAATATTTCTTATTTTTTGCAATATTTAAAACCATCTCTCCATTTTTAAAATTAGAAACATCTACTTTTTTTAAATTAAATTCACTCAAATACTTACTATAATAGTCAAAAACAGAAGACTCTATGTAAATATCGTCATCAATTTTTAGGACACTCAAATCAATATGGTCATTATAATTTATATTAAATTTTTCATTATTCAAACTTTTTATATAATCAAAATTTTCTTTTTCTAAAAGTTCAAAAAACATCGATGTTGCACAGTTGCTTACTACAATTTTTTGTAACATATTAATCTCCTAAATGATTAAAATATTTAAAATTGGGTACTAACAATAAGAAAGATTGTAATGTACTTAATGTTTATTTTATTATAACACATTTTATTAAATTTTTATTTAAAGGAGGACGTTTATGTTAAAAGAATTTAAAGAATTTGCCATGAAAGGCAATGTAATGGACTTAGCAGTCGGTGTAATTATAGGTGGAGCATTTGGAAAAATCGTTACATCATTAGTAAATGATGTTTTAATGCCACTAATTTCAATATTGACTGGTGGAATTAATTTTTCAGACCTAAAAATTGTCCTAAAAGCAGGAAATGAATCAAAGAAAATTGCAGAAGTTGCTTTTAAATATGGTGCATTTATTCAAAATGTTATTGATTTTTTAATTATCGCATTTTGTATCTTTATGATGGTAAAAGCTATGAATAAGCTAAGCAGAAAGAAAGAAGAAGTAGTTGAAGAAGCTCCAACAGGTCCAACTCAAGAAGAAATCTTAACAGACATTAAGAATATCTTAAATGATATTAAAGAAAAAAACTAATACAAAAATAGGATTTTTTGTTTTTAAAACCAAAAGCCGAGTTGTAAATTCAACTCGGCTTTTATAATGCTAATTTTATTATTTGCAAATTCCTTCCATTAAGAAAATTCTAAAATCAATTTCCTTGCTTCTTCCATTCCATAAAATCTCATAGCTTTTCGGAATAAATGATGCTCTTTTAAAATAATTTTCCATTTCTTCTCTTGAAAATCCGTCATGTCCGTCAAAATTTGGGAAATCCTTATGGAAGTCCGGAGAAACTGTATCCAAATCCATTATAATTATTTTCCCATTCTCTTTTATATGTTCTCTTAACAACTTAAGCTCCGCATCTACATCTACAATATGATGAAAAGCAGTTAAACTATAGATAATATCATATTTTTCATTTGAATTTTCTAAAAAATTTTCATCATTTATACTGATATTTTTTATTTTCATCTCATTTATTCTCTTTAAAGACTCCTCTCTCATCTTTAAAGAGGTATCCATACAATCAATATGTTTTAAATCTTTAGATAATAAAGTTGCAAGAAGTCCATCTCCCGATCCGATTTCAAGAGCCTTTTTCTCTTTCAGATTTTTTCCTAAATACTTGAACATTTTTTCATATATGGTAAAAGTTCTGTTTTTTCTCTCCTCAGTGTTCCAAACTTTAGCAACTTCATCAAAATAATTATTCATACTACCCCCTAAATTTAAATAATAAGTTAATCAAGATTTCCTAGAAAACCATGGGATACATCTATTTGTCCTCTTACAATATTCCAGATATTCCTCTCCAAAAATATCTTTAAGCCATATTTCTTCCGTACTTTTCACTAAAATAGTCAAAAGAATCCAATAAATTGGAATTGTAACTAAAAAATATAAATTATTAAAGATAAAACAAATTCCCCAACAAAGAAACATAAAAGCAGAATAAATCGGATTTCTTACAATTGAAAAAACTCCCGTAGTTACCAATTTTAGTTCCTTTATATTTTTAGAAATTCTTGAATTAACAACTGCAGAAATCCACAGTCCAATACCTATAAATATACATATTATACCTATAATCATAAAAGGAATTTTTAAAAAAGAAAACTCTCCATTTTTAAAATATCCCTTATTTTGTAAAAATATTAAAATACTTGTTACAATCAGTATAATACCCACATATATCGGTCCAATTCCTAAAACTGATAATTTTTCTCTTTTCATAATTTACTCCTTAAAATTTAGGAAATCTAAAATAATAGTAATCATTTCCTTCCATAAATTCAGTTTTTTTAAAACCTCTATCAACATAAAACTTTTCAGCTCTATAGTTATATTTATGAACCCCTAATGCAATAGGTCTTATTCCATATTCTTCATAACATTGAGAAATAACTTCTTCTAAAACATATGACCCTATCCCACGACCTCTATATCTTTTATCAATAATAAATGCCATTAGCCTATAAAACGGTTCTTTTTTCATCACTTGAGGGTCTGTGCTCCATTCAATAGCTTCCCATAACAGTATAAATCCTATATATTTTTCATCATATTTAATAGCATAAGTATGTCCTTTACAATTATGTTCTATTCCATAGTTTGTTATTTCTAGAACTACATCCAACGAATCTACAAAATCTTCACTAATATCATCTCTTAAAATATTTTTTAAAAACCGTGAATTTTCTTCACTTACATACTCAATATTTATATTTTCCTTATTCATTATTTACTCCGGTTATTTGCTTACAAAATTATTAATTATTATAAATATATCACAATTGCAAAGCAATATCAATAATTTTATAACTAAATGTATCATAGATACATCATATATTTGCTTGTTTACAAGCAAATATATGAGATTTCCACGACAATTGCATCAGAAGACACAATTGTTCCCGTCAGACCTACTTTTGTTTACAAGTAAATAAAGTTATGAGATTTCCAGGGCGTTTATATCTTGCGATATAATCGCTCCCGTCAGACCCACTTTTGTTTACAAGTAAACAAAGTTAGGACTAAATTCACTTCACTCAGCTTTGCTTCGTTTCGGTCGAAATGACGTGTCGGCATAGTTTCTTTGCAAAGTACTATGACGTGTGAAGTATTTTGTTTTAAATAATTTTTTATTATCTTTTGAAGTTTATTTACCATTCACGTCTAGCCCTAGAATAAAGAACTCTCCCTTATACGTCATCTTGAGCGAAGTGTAACGTAGTCGAAAGATCTCACACTTTTGTTGAAAACAAAAGTGAATGTATCGTAGATACATATTTTTAACAACTTTCAATTTTGCATAAAAAAAAGAATGTCCATATTTCTATAAACATTCTTGTTTTCAAATTTAAAAACTATTTAGCGTAGTCAACAACTCTTGTTTCCCTAATTAAATTAACCTTAATTGTTCCGGGATACTCAAGTTCTTCTTGTATTTTTTTAATAATTTCTTTTGAAGTTAATAACATCTTATCTTCGTCAATAACTTCCGGTTTAACCAATACTCTTATTTCACGTCCTGCTTGAATTGCAAAAGATTTTTCAATTCCGTCAAATGAATTTGCAATTGCTTCAAGATTTTCCAAACGCTTAATATAATTTTCAACAGACTCACGTCTTGCGCCGGGTTTTGCGGCTGAAATAGCATCTCCTGCTTGCACCAAAAGTGCTTCAACAGTTGAAGGTTCAACATCATTATGATGTGCTTCAATACAATGGATAACTTCACGTTTTTCTTTATATTTTTTAGCCATTTGTACACCTAACTCAACGTGATTTCCTTCCATTTCGTGATCTATAGCCTTACCTATATCGTGTAATAGACCACCTCTTTTAGCAATCTTAACATCAGCTCCAATATCAGCAGCCAACATTCCTGCCATATGTGCAACTTCTATTGAATGTTTTAAAACATTTTGTCCATAAGAAGTTCTGTACTTTAATCTTCCTAAAAGTTTTATAAGTTCAGGATGTAATCCATGAATATTAGTTTGATCACAGGCATCTTCACCTGCAATTCTAATACTGTTTTCAACTTCTTGTCTTGATTTTTCAATCATTTCTTCAATTCTAGTTGGGTGAATTCTTCCGTCATTAATCAATTTTTCAAGAGCAAGTCTTGCAATCTCTCTTCTAACCGGATCAAAAGAAGATAAAACAACAGCTTCCGGAGTATCGTCAATAATCAAATCAACTCCTGTCAAACTTTCAAATGTTCTAATATTTCTTCCTTCCCTACCTATAATTCTACCCTTCATTTCATCATTAGGTAAAGTTACAACGCTAACTGTAGATTCTGCAACATGATCTGCTGCATATCTTTGAATAGCAGTTCCAATAATATATCTGGCATTTTTTTCTGCATTATCTCTAGCATTTTGTTCAATTTCTCTAATGATATTTGCAGCATCTTTTATACTTTCTTGTCTAACTTCTTCAAGTATAATCTCTTTAGCTTCTTCAGATGATATATTGGCAACTCTTTCAAGTTCTTCTTTTTGTTTTTCAACTAATTTTTCAATTTCAGATTCTTTAATTTCTAAATCTTTTAATTCTTTATTTAAACGTTCGTTTTTCTTATCTAAATTTTCGTTTTTCTTGTCTAAATTTTCTTCTTTAGTAATCAAACGACGTTCCAATTTTTGAATTTCGTTTCTTCTTTCTCTGTTTTCCTTATCGCTTTCTTGTTTTATTCTATGTGCTTCTTCTTTAGCTTCAACTAATTTTTCTTTTTTCTTAGTTTCAGCTTCTTTTATAGCATCTTCAACAATTTTTTTAGCATGATTTTCAGCACCATTAATTAATTTTTCAGAAGTAAATCTTCTAAAAACATACCCAATAACAGCACCTACTATTAAAAAAACAGGAAGTAATATAAATTCCTTTGGCATTAGTCTTACACACCTCCTTTTATTAAATTTTCAAGTTACAATTATCAAATCATTATTCCTTAAAATTAAATGTGATTTCTCACAATTACTATTTTACAACTTTTTTAGTATTTTGTCAATTTAACAAATTGTATAAAAAATGTATTAATTTTAATAATATATTTTCATTA
>CABRGI010000011.1 GCA_902470455.1 uncultured Parvimonas sp. | reverse complement strand
CGTCAGACCTACTATAGATTATTTACAAGTAAATAATCTAAGTTAGGGCTAGATTGACTTCGCTCGAGATGACGTATTAGGAAGACTTGTTTTTCAGATTACTATGACGTGAGTTATTCAGTTTTCTATATCTTTATAAATAAGGATTAGCGTTATATTCACTACCTTTATGCTCAAGTCGAAACGATGTGTTAATGGGTATTTCTCTATGAAGTATTATGACATGAAACATTTTGTTTTATATACAATTTTAATATTTTTTTAAATTTATTGCTTTTAACGTCTAGCTTTTAAACAAAGTACTCTCCTTATGCGTCATTTCGACCGAAATGAGTGAAACGAATGGAGCGAATCTAGCCCTAACTTTGCTTGTTTACAAGCAAAAGTAGGTCTGACGGAGCAATTGTATCTTTAGATACAATTGTACTGGAGATCTCATACTTTTGCTTTAGCAAAAGTAAATGTATCGCAGATATATCAAAATCAAATTCCAATCAACATAAAGTAAATACTTATATTAACAAGTAGAGTTTTTCTTTAAAATTTGGTAAAATGTAATAAATCAATTTGGAGGTGCTTATGGAACATCTGGATACTTCTTTTTTACAAAATGATGAAATAAAATTAGTTTTAGATAAATTTTATCCTGGAAATTTAGCAATTAATTGGGTTCCCGCCTATAGCTTTTTTATATGCGACTTAAAAGGACAAAAATTAGGAAAATGTGATTTGAGAATAGGTCATAGCGAAGGTCTATATTATGGTGGCAACATCGGATATACAATCGACGAAAAATACAGAGGTAATCACTATTCAGCAAAAGCCTGTAAACTCCTTTTTGAACTAGCAAAAAAGCATGATATGGAATATTTGTATATCACTACAAATCCTGATAACCACGCTTCAAATAAGATATGCGAATACCTTAACGGAGAGTTTTTAGGCATCTTTGAATTGCCTGAAGATAATGATATGAGAGTAAATGACAACGAAACTCATAAATGCATTTATAAATTTGTATTGTAATATTTATTTAATTTCATAATCAATATGACGTTTTTTTAATTCTTTTAAAAAATAGTCATATTTTTTTTGCTCTTTATCCTCTGAGATATGTCCAATTCCAAAAGTATATCTAAAAAATCTACCTTTTAATTTGATAGCTACCTTATAAGCACGATTGCTTCTATATTTAGAAGTAGATATAATTTTTACACCTTCAATATTATCTGTATCAATAGGAAATAAATGATTTGAAGTGTATAACTTATCGCCCTCAAAATAACAAATAATTTCGTTGTGAAATTTTAATTTAAAAAGAATTCTAGTAAGAATAATATATGATAAAACGAAATAACCTAAAATTGATAAAGAAAAAAATATATACGTACCAATGTATAAATCATTATAAGATAAGACAGTATAGGCTATATAAAAGCCTGAGCACAAAAACAATATAAAAATTATTCCTATCATTAAATATATTCCAAATTTATTTTTCATTTTTTACTCCTATTTCTAATTTAATTTTATTATAATAATTCTACCATATTTGCTTTTAGATTACTACATTTTACTTTAACTAAAATAATAATTATGCTATACTTATTTATAGAAATTTAAGTTAAAATACTCAAAGGAGTGATATTTTTGAAAATTTTAATTGTCGAAGATGATGAAAATATATTTGAAATGTTGAAAAAGGAACTTTTGCTTTGGAATTATGAAGTAAAGGGGATTTCAAATTTCAATCAAATAGTCGAAGAATTTGTCGAATACCAACCACATTTAGTTTTAATGGATATTATGTTGCCATATAATAATGGCTATTTTTGGTGTGAGGAAATTCGTAAACATTCAAATGTTCCAATTATTTTCATTTCTTCAAAGAGTGAAAATATCGATATTGTAATGGGTATTCAATTCGGAGCTGACGACTATATAACTAAGCCGATAGATTTGAATGTAACTTTGGCAAAAATCAAAGCAATCTTGAGAAGAAGCTATGATTTTACAAAGGACTTTGAATTTTTAAATTTTGCAAATGTATTTTTATATATGGATAAGAATAAAGTAAAATATAATGACAACGAGATTTCTCTTACAAATACGGAAACAATGATTTTAGAAACTCTTTTTAAAGCCAAAGGAGGAGTTGCTTCAAGGGAGTCAATTATGGAAAAATGTTGGCATGGAGATGATTATATTGACGATAACACTTTGGCAGTTAATATAACAAGACTTAGAAAGAAATTTGCAGATATTAATTTAAATGATTTTATCCAAACCAAAAAGGGAAGCGGATATTATCTAAATTCTAAAATGGAGTAGAAATGGATAAATTTAAAAATTATATTTCAAAAATTTTACCTGTAACGGTAACAACAATTTTTATATTATCAGTATTCTGGGTTGTTTTTTTACTTATGAATTTGGGCTTTGAAAATTATCTTTTAGCCTTTGAAATAGTCGTTTTTTTCTATTTCGTATATCTGATATTTATGGCTTTTCTAAATAAAAAAGAGGAAAATTTTAAAAATCATATACTTGAACTTGAAGAGGCTAATTTGAATTTAAGAAATGACTTTTTAGAAAAAGAAAAAGATTTACAAGAGTATTTTTTAATTTGGATTCATCAGATAAAAACACCGATAACTGCAGGTAAATTAATCTGTGACAGTGATATTGAAAACGAAAATATAAAAAATATTAAAAAAGAGTTGATTTATATTGAAGACTATACCAATATGGCTTTAAGCTATCTTAAAATGGCTAATCACAATACGGATATGGATATATCACTTGTGAATTTAGACAATATTATTAAACCTTTAATCAAAAAATACGCAATTCTATTTATTTCAAACAATATAAAACTTGAATATGAAAAGCTTAATGTAAAAGTAATTACGGATAGCAAATGGTGTATGGTAGTAATTGAACAACTTTTATCAAATGCAATAAAATATACTAAGAATGGGATTGTTTCAATATCTTTTAACGAAAAAGAAAACTATCTTGAAATAAAAGACAATGGAATTGGAATTAAGGATTCGGATCTTCCGAAAATTTTTGACAAGGGATATTCAGGATTTAATGGAAGACAAAATCAAAAATCAACGGGAATAGGTCTATTTTTAGTTAAACAAATTTTGGATAAACTAGGACAAAAAGTTAAATTGGAATCAAAATTAGGCGAAGGAACAAGTGTAAAAGTTTATTTTAATATAGATTAGGAGAAAATTATGTTTTATGTATATATAAGTCCTTTACAGGACTTACTATTGCTTGTAAACAAGCAATAGTTGAGATCTTTCGACTACGCTCAAGATGACATGTCAGGAGCTTTACTTTTCAAAGGGCTATGACGTGAATTAGTTTGTTTTCTATGCAATTTTAAAAAATTTTTGAAGTTTATTTACCATTTACGTTAAGCTATCAAACGAAGATATTTCCCTTATACGTCATCTCGACCGAAATGAGTGAAACGAATTAAGTGGAGAGATCTCATACTTATGCTTGTATACAAGCATAAGTGAATGTATCGTAGATACATTCAATATAGACTTCTTATAATTTTTACTTGACTACTATTTAGGAGGATTGTATGTTTTATGTATATATAATTTCTAATAATTTTAGAAATGTTTTGTATATTGGTGTCACAAGAAATATTGAAAGAAGATTATATGAACATAAAAACAAATTAATTGATGGCTTTTCTAAAAAATATAATTTGAATGTATTACTTTTTTATGAAACTACAGAATATGCTTTAGATGCAATCGTTCGAGAAAAACAGTTGAAGAAGTGGAATAGAGATAAAAAATTTGCCTTAATTAAATCTATAAATCCTGAATTAAGAGATTTATCAGAAAATTGGTGATATTTATACAAGTCCTTTACAGGACTTACTATTGCTTGTAAACAAGCAATAGTTGAGATCTTTCGACTACGCTCAAGATGACGTGTCGGGAGCTCTACTTTTCAAAGGGCTATGACGTGAATTAGTTTGTTTTCTATATACTTAAAAAATGTCAGGAATAAATTCAATATACTAATATCACAATGTATATGACACGTATTGAGAGCATTTCTTTAAAAAGTATTATGATGTGAAATATATTTTTCTACAACATTTTTAATAATTACAATTTTATTGAATATTGCTTTTATACTTTTTTGAAGTTTGTTTACTTTTAACGTCTAGCTATAAATCGAAGATTTCTCTTTATACGTCATCTCGACTGTAGCGTAAGCGGAATGGAGAGATCTCATACTTTTGCTTTAGCAAAAGTAAATGTATCGAAGATACATTCAACATATGTATCTTATTGTTTTTAATTTGTTTACTAATTAGGAGAAAATTATGTTTTATAATGAGATATTTGATAAAAATATTTTTAATTCTAAACTTGCAATTGCATATGGTTTTTCAAAGGTTGGAGATTATTATATTTTACAATCAGGTATTGATGTGGAAAATTTTAATGCGATTGTTAAAATAGGTAAGTACTCCTTTAAGGTAAATGTTATTGAATTACCTTTTAATGAAGAATATATTTTATTTAATGTTTTAGACAGCAAGGGTAAATTTGTTTCCAAAATTAGAAAAAAAGTTAATGAACTTATTGAAGATATTGTAAAAAGCTGTTTTACATCCTTGGATTATAGAAAATTATTACTAGACTATGTAAAGGAAAAATACGGAACAATTCCTGAAGAGCCTTGGGAAGATAATAATCATGCTACGATAAAGACTTCAAATAGTAAAAAATGGTATGGAATTTTTATGCACCTTCCTTATAAGACTTTGGGACTTGATAAAAGTGGAAAGATTGATGTTTTAAATGTAAAACTTAATCCTGAACTTATACAAAGTCTAATTGATAAAAAGCATTTTTTCCCTGCATATCATATGAATAAAAAATACTGGATTTCAATTGTTTTGGATTCAGATACGGATTTGAATTTGGTTAAGAGCCTAATTGACGAGAGTTTTAAATTAGTTGAAAAATAATGTATGACTAATGGAAATTTCATTATTTAAAGGGCTTTATGAGATCTCTCCACTGCACTCAGCTTCGCTTCATTTCGGTCGAGATGACGTGTTGGGGGATTTTCAGTGCAAAGTGCTATGACGTGAAATATTTTGTTTTCTATTGCATGTTTAAATAATATTTGAAAATTATTTACTTTTAACGTCTGGCTATTAAACGAAGCTTTCTCCTTATACGTCATCTCGACCGAAATGAGTGAAACGAATGAAATGAATCTAGCCCTAACTTTGCTTGTTTACAAGCAAAAGTAGGTCTGACGCAAAGATTGTTCAAATCTTTGATTTGAGTACAATCGACTGTGGAGATCTCATACTTTTGCTTTAGCAAAAGTAAATGTATTGTAGATACATTAAATAAAGGATTTTTAACAAACATTTCAATAACCTTACAAAATTGTAAGGTTATTTTTGTTTTTGTAATGTTAGATAAATGTTAGGCGTAAAAATTTTTGCTAAAATATTATTGTAAACGAAAATAATATTTTTTGGAGGTAATTATGAATATATTAGATGTTAGAAATTTAAAAAAGATTTATGGAGGAATGGGACGTGTAAAGACTGAAGCTCTTAGAGATGTAAATTTTTCTGTTGAAAAAGGAGAATTTATTGCAGTTATGGGTGAGTCAGGAAGCGGTAAAACTACTCTTTTAAATATAATAGCAACTTTGGATAAGGCAACTGAAGGATCAGTTTTTATTTCAGGAAAAGATGTAAATTCACTAAACAATTCAGAAATTTCAAGTTTTAGACGTGAAAAGTTGGGCTTTGTTTTCCAAGATTTTAATTTGTTGGACTCTTTTTCAAATAGGGACAATATTTATCTTCCACTTGTTTTATCAGATGTTAAACCGGCTATAATGAATGAAAAAGTAGGCGAGATAGCTCCAATTTTAAAGATAAGTGATGTTTTGGATAAATATCCTTATCAAGTTTCAGGCGGACAAAAACAAAGAGTTGCAATAGCAAGAGCAATTATAACTAAACCTGATTTGCTTCTTGCAGATGAGCCAACAGGAGCATTGGACTCAAAGTCTGCTGATATAGTTATGAAAACTTTCTGCGATATAAATAACAGTGGACAAACAGTTTTAATGGTTACTCACTCTGTAAAATGCGCTGCTTTTGCAAAAAGAGTTATTTTTATTAAAGATGGTAGAGTTTATCACGAAATATACAAAGGAAGTGATGATAATTTAACATTTTCAGAGAGAATCAATCAAGCTCAAATTATGTTAAACGGGGTGAATAACTATGAAAAGTAAAATGGCTTCTAAATTTGCTTTTAAAAATATGAAGGCAAATGCTTTGCTTTTAACTCCATTTTTAATAGCAAGTAGTATTATGGGAACTCTATTTTTTGTAATGGCTTCCCTTGGACAAAATCATTATATCGAAAAAAATTATGAATATGTAGTAATACTTATAAAGTTTGGAATTTTTATAGTTGGAATTTTCACATTTATATTTATCCTATATGCCAATAGTTTTTTGACAAAAAGGAGAAATAAGGAATTTGCTCTATATGGAATTTTAGGTTTAGAGAAAAAACATATTGCTAAAATTATTTCAATAGAATATATCCTAAACTTTTTAACTGTTACTTTTTTTTCAATAACAGGTGGGTTTGTTCTTGGAAAATTAGCATTTGTTATGCTTAACAAAATAACTAAAAATATAACTGCAAAAATAATGGACTATAATTTTTCAATTTCTTCTGCAATATTGACTATAATATTTTTTGCTATAATATTTATATTGATATATTTAACAATGATATTTAGAATTGGAAAATCAACTCCTATAGAACTACTTTCAAAACAAAAAAAGGCAGAAGGAGAGCCAAAGAGTAAATTTATACTTGGCACTTTAGGATTTGTAGTTCTATGTGTAGGGTACTATCTTTCAGTTACATCAAAGGGGAATCTCACTAGCTTTTTTAGGTTTTTTCCTGCAGTTATTGCAGTAATAATCGGTACTTATCTAGTATTCATCGCTTTTAGTATTTTGGTCTTAAAATTATTAAAAAGAAATAGAAATTTATATTACAAAGCAAAAAATTTCCTTTCAATATCAGGAATGTTATACAGAATGAAATCAAATGCTATTTCACTTGCAAGTATTACACTTCTTTCAACTTCAATTATAGTTACTTTAGCAACAACATTAACTATAAATTCAAGTATAAAAGAGCTTACAGATTCTATCCATCCTAATGATTTTTATTTATCTTCCTCTGTAACGGGAAATAATAAAGATATATTAGAAAATGGTGAAGAAAGAAAAAAAGAAATCTTAAATATTTTAAACAGAGTATTAAAAGAAGATGAAAAAATTAAAAATCTAACAGTCAAAAAGACTATAATGAATCCTGTAATAAATGAAAATGGAAAGATTACTCCTTTGGGGAAAAGACGTGAATTATCAGCATTTCTAATCGTTGAAACATTGGAAGATTTTAATAGAAACAACAATACTAATTATACTCTTAATGACGATGAGTTGTTATATTCCACTAACTCTAAAAGTCTTAAAGATTATGAAAGCTTGGATTTCGCTGGAAAAAATTATAAATTAGTAAAAGTAAAAAACTTATTTCCTATGAGCATATCTGCTGAAGGGATGATAATTATTGTAAAAGATAATGAAACTTTTGTCAAAATGTTAGAAGAATATACTTTTAATTATAATGAAAAACAATTAAAATATAACCTAGATTATAATTTTGATTTAGATTCTGCTGATAAAGAAGCTTTTTATTCAAGATTACAAACAGATTATGACATATTTGTTCAACAAAAAGATGTATTTAGTCATTCTTTGTCTTCAAAAGCTGAAGTTGATGCTTTTGCTTATGAACTAAATGGCGGTCTATTATTTTTCGGAATGATTGTTGCATTAATTTTCATAACAGGGACAGTCTTAATCACATACTATAAACAAATTTCTGAAGGCTTTGAAGATAAACAAAATTATCAGATAATGAAAAATGTAGGGCTTCCTGACTCAATTATCAAAAAGAGCTTAAGAGTACAGATACTGTGGATATTCTTCCTACCACTTGTTGTAGCAACAATTCACTCATTATTCGCCTTTCCAATCCTACACAATATACTTAAAGGACTTGGATTCCAAAGTATAAGAATTTTTGCAATGAGTTTTGCGACAATCGTACTAGGCTTTTCAGTAATTTACTTTATAATCTACTCAATAACTTCAAGAGTTTATTATAAGATTATAAGATAGGAAATATAATATGTCTCATAAATTAATATTTTTCAGTTTTTTAGTTGAAAAAAAAACATATATAATGTATAATAAATGCAGTTTTATTACTTATAATAAAACTGCATTTGTTGTGTAACAATAAAGTTTTTAATCAATCAACTGATGTAAGACATCATTTATTGTATCGTGGAAAATAATTTAATTTTTTAGTTAAGTTTGAATTTGGAGATTTTTATGAAAATTGAAAATACATTTTTGCTGGTATTGGACATTCAAGAAAAACTGATACCGGTTATACAAAATAATGAAAGTATTATAAAATACACGAATATTTTGGTTAATGCCTGTAATGAACTTAATATTCCGATAATTTATACTGAGCAATATCCAAAAGGACTTGGAGAAACAATTTTGGAAGTTAAAGAATCTTTAAATAATGCAAAAGCAAAGTATTTTTCTAAAAATAGTTTTTCTGCTTATCCGATTATTAAAGATGAAGTTTTAAAACTAAAAGAAGAAGGCAAAACTTCAATAATTATTGCAGGTGTTGAAACGCATATTTGTGTATATCAGACAATCAAGGATTTAAAAAGTAATTTTAAAATTCACGTTCCTTTTGAAACAGTAGGATCAAGAAATCCTAATAATTATGAGAATGGTTTGGATTTAATTAGAGACATGGGAGCGAGTATTACTAATGTTGAAACTATTTTATTCGATTTAATTAAGACATCAGAACATCATAGTTTCAAAGTGATTAGTAAATTAATAAAGTAAGGAGTTTTATATGAAAAAGAAATTTATAATAACTTTTATTATATCTTTAATTCTATTTGGTGGAATCTTTTGGTTTGCAAATAGAGTATTAGATATTATGGAAGTTACTTCAAAAGTAGAATTTGTAGGTAGTGATTTAGGTGAAGGAAATAATATTGAACAAGTTGTAGAAAATGAACTTTTGTTTTTAGTTCTAGGTTTGGATAGTGATGACTTCAGTGGAGCTACAACTGAACAAAATAGAACTGACACTATGATTTTATGTAAAGTTAATTTTGAAACCGGAAAAATTGATATACTATCAATCCCTCGTGATTCAAGAGTTATGGTTAGAGGAAATTTAGATAAAATAAATCATGCTCACCACTTTGGTGGTCTTAAACTTGCTATGAAAACTACAAGAGATTTCTTGAATTTAGATATAGACTATTATGTAAGAGTTAATTTCTTCTCAGTTAAAGATATTGTAGATGCACTTGGTGGTGTTGAAGTTGACGTACCGGTTCAAGTTGACGTTGCTGAAGACAATGTTCATTTGGAACCTGGTAAACAAGTTTTAAATGGAAAACAAGCTCTTCAATTTGCAAGATTTAGAGCAGGATATGTTGAAGGTGATGTTGGTCGTGTTAAAGCTCAACAACTACTTATAAAAGCATTGGTTACTGAGTTGACTAAGGCTAAAAATATCGCAAAAATTCCACAAATTTTAGAAGTTGTAAAAAAGACTGTAAATACTAATATTCCTTTCTCAACAATTGCAAAATTAGCTTTAAAGACAAAGAACTTAAGTGTAGATAAAATGCACACTGAAATTGTTCCGGGAGAGTCTGCATATATAAATAATACAAGTTATTTTGTTCCAAATCGTTCAAAATTAAATGCTCTTGTTAAAGAGATGTTTGGAGATTATTTATTAAAACAAAACGGAAGCTCTCAAGTAGATACAGATAAGAATAACAATAATAGCAATAAAAACAATAATAACAACACTAATAATAGATAGTTTAGGTGAATATGGAAAACGAAAGAAAAAAAGAACATTTAGAAAACTTTTTAAAGAGCAATTTCAAATCCAGCACTCTATTTGACAATGTATATATTGAACATTTTGCATTGACTGATTTGAATTTTGAAGAAATAGATACGTCTGTAAACTTTTTAGGAAAAAAACTGTCCTTTCCACTACTCATAAATGCAATGACAGGTGGGGCGGAAACTTCCTATGATGTAAACGAAGATTTGGCAAGACTTTGTAAAAATTTTAATATAGCGTTTGAAAGTGGAAGCCAAAAAGTTGCTCTACAAGATGAAGAACTTGTAGAAACTTTTACGGTTGTAAAAGATATTTTAGATGAAAAAAATATAATAATTTCAAATCTTTCTGCATTATCAAGCCTTGAAGATGTGAAAAAAGCTGTTAAAATGTTAAATTCCGACGCTATTTCTCTCCATCTAAATCCTGCTCAAGAGATTGTTCAATTTGAAGGAGATAGAAATTTCCAAGGAATATTAGAAAACATTGAAAATATCGTTAAAAATTTAGATGTTCCAGTTATTATAAAGGAAACAGGTTGTGGCATTTCTAAAAAAACTTGTGAAAAACTTCTGAATGTAGGTGTAAAATACATTGACATCAGCGGTTTTGGCGGAACAAATTTCATTGAAATTGAAAATTTGAGAAGAACTGATCTAGATTTTACAAATATCTATGGTTGGGGGATACCAACTGCAAAATGTATTATAGATTGTAGAGGTGTTTCAAAAGACTTTACTCTAATCGGCTCCGGTGGATTAAGAACCGGAGAAGATATTGCAAAGGCAATTATACTTGGAAGCGATATGACAGCTATTGCAGGGGAAGTCTTAAGATATTTAATTCACGGCGGATATAAATTTGCGGAAGATTATTTAAAATCTCTAATCTATCA
>CABRGI010000010.1 GCA_902470455.1 uncultured Parvimonas sp. | reverse complement strand
TTTTTAACAACGCTCATTTCAGATACTTTATTAACCGCAAAATCAAAATTTTCTAAATTAGTTAAATCTTTCAATGAGCTAATATCTGAAATATTATTATGTGAAATATATAAGAATTTAAGACCTGTCAAATCTTTTAATGGAGAAACATCTGATATTTCATTATGAGAAAGTCTTAATAATTCAAGTTTTTTAAGACCTGCAAGTGGTGTTAAATCCTTAATTGCTCCTTCTGAATATCTTATTTCTTCGTAATCGTCAGGAATTTCGCCGGAAGAAATTGTAAGAGTCTTTAAATTTTTACAATATTCAAGTCCTTTAATACTGCTAACTTCAATAAGATTTTCTTCAGCCGCATCCATTCCTCTAATTCCTATTGATTCAATTTTTTCCAAATCACTCTTATATATTTCATTTGAATTTTTATCTTTTCTATATGACTTATCAGTAAGTTTGAAATTATACTCATTCATTTCTGTTTCAAAACTATCTTCACCTTCATAGGCATGTAGCTTATCTAAAATGAATTTTTTCAAATTTTCATCTTCAAACTCTACAACTTTATCTTCTTCGTCATCTTCAACTTTAGAATTACCCTCATTCCACATTAAAACTCCAACATAGTCATAAGTCTTTCCTTTTATTTCTATCTTTCCAGCTAAATCAGCAGAATTTTTGTAAACTCCATCTGCACTTGAATTATATGCCAAAACTGAAGATATCAAAATTCCTGTACCAACTGCAACAGATAAAAGTTTTTTTGCATTTCTCTTTTTAGAAACTAGAACACAAACAATTCCAACAATTCCAGCTACAGCAATTGTTACATTGATTTTGTAAACTCCTGCAATACCTGTTTTAGCCAGTTTTCCTTTTTTAATGCCATCTTTAATAGCTTCTACTACTTCAAATTGTATTTTTTCATTTTCTAAAACTTTCTTTTCTCCAGCTTTTATATTGCCAATCTCAAGTTCTTTTCCCTTAACGATTTTAAGACCCTTAATATCTTCTGTCTTTACTCTAACCCCAACCATATCTTTTGAAGTCTTATTTTCAACAGAAATCTTAAAAATACCTTCGCTATCTCCTATTAAATTTACTGTGATTCCATCTTTATTGTAAATCACAGTTTCACTATCTGCCAAACTTACCTGTGAAAAAGAAAATCCACAAAGTAGCGCTAAAGCTAATACGCTTTTATTTTTCATAGCTATCCTCCATTTAAAAATAAATATACATTATTATTTTATCATATAGTGATTTTAAAGTATAATAGATATATCTTATTCTAAACCACCTATGTATTAATATTTTCTATAACAAAAAAGAACTATGCATAACACATAGTTCTAAAATATTTTATAATATTGACTAAACAATAATAACATCTTCAAATCCGTTTTGAATCGCTATTTGTTTTAATTCTTCCATTTCATCATCCGTTGGAGCAGAAAACATACTATATTCTTCTCTAACTCCATATTTTCTATACTTTATAATTTTATATCGAATTTTATGTCCCATTTTTATGTATTTGGAAAGCATTTTTGTAATTTTATCAACTGTCGTTCTATTGTCCATTCCGGCAATTGTTACAGTTCTTATTTCAAAAAGCTTGTCAATACTCGCAAGATATTCAGCGTTTTCTAAAACTGTATCAACCTTAGCTTTTGTAATAAAAAGATGTTCTTCTTTATCAAAAGCCTTAATGTCAAGCATAAAAGCATCAGATACAGCAACAAATTCAGGCAATCTCTTTAAAGGTATCCCTCCATTAGTATCGACAAAGCAAGTAAGCCCAAGTTTTCTAACCTCTGTAAAAAGAGGTGTTAAAAAAGTATGTTGCAGAGTACATTCTCCACCACTAACTGTAATCCCCCTTATAAAAGGCATATTCTTTTTTATTCTTTCAACCGTTTCTTCAACCGTCCAGTTGTAAATCTTTGGACTTGAAAGATGTTTACAAACTCTTATACATTCATCACAATTTATACAAGTCTTATCGTTCCAAACAATTTTTCCATTTACATTTGTCAAACTTTTAGTCGGACAAGATGGAATACATTCCATACAATTTATGCAATGTTTAATAGTTTCAGGATTGTGACAATAAAAACAGTTAAAATTACATCCTTGTAGGAAAATGGACGTCCTGTTTCCAGGTCCGTCCACCACCGACATATCTATTATTTTATTTATTTTACCTTTATTTAACATCTCTAACCTTACGTTCTAATAAATGATACTTTTCAAAGGCTTCTCTTGCATATTGAACTGTATCATAGCTTACTCTTTCTCCGTCAATGAATTTTTGCATATCGGATTTCTTTACCAAATATCCTGTAACACGAATTAAGTCGCCATTTTCACCATAGCAAGAAATATATCTCATATTTAATCTAAATGCAGCCTTAAAAATATCTAAAACAGCAGCCGGATTTTTTTCAGCAGTTTCATCAAATGGGAAATGATCGCCTATTCCTGATGGAAAATACTTATGGAATAAAGCTGAATGTTTAATATGGTCATACATAGGAATTTCTTTACCTATTCTAATTCTAACACCTGCACTATCTTCCATATCATCTTGTGCCCCAACTTGTGAATGAAGCATAAATCTATGATTCCAGAAAGTTGAATACTTACTTTCGAATGAATTTACTCTGCTTTCTACAAAATTCATTACTTCTATTCCTAAATCGTTAGCATAATCATCTTTTCCATATACTAACTCTTTATTTTCGAATTCCAAAAGTTTTTGAACACATTCATGAAGTCCTACAACTCCAAAAAGTCCAACAAATCTATCTAACTCAACAAAACCTTCTTTAACCAAGAAATTTTCTTTAAAGAATGGAGTTTCTTCAACTAAAAATCTAATTTTTCCTTCCATGAAATTACACATTAAATCTATAGCTTCAGGTAAAACTCTTTCAAAGAAATCTTGTTTTGAACTTGAACTTCTAGCAAGAGAGCCAAGTCTTAATCTACTTAAAGTAAATGCTCCACCTGAAATTGGAAGTCCATTATAGCAACTTGCTATCGCATAATCTCCATTAAAATCTTTTCTGTAGTATTTATCGTTAGCAAAAGCAGGATTTGCAGTTAAAAGAGAAGCATAAACTGCCTTTTCTCCAAAATCATCAGGAGTAATATCTTCATCATAAAGAATTGTCATATTTGGAGTAACATTATTTAAAGTTGGAAGTAATTCTAAAATAATTTCTCCTGCAACAGTCTTTTCAGGTCCAATATTAGCATGGCAAAAACTGTCATTAATAGTTCTATCTAAAGAAACTAAAAACCACTTAATTAATTTTTTAGCTTCTTCTCTATCTGTAATAAATGGATCAAGAAGTTTATCAATTTTCCCAATATAAACCGGATATCTTGTTATAGAAGGAACATGATGATAAAAAATTAATAAATTATTAATTGCATCAAGTAAAGTTTCTGATTTTTCAAGACGCAAAAACTTACAACCCTCATCCAAAAGTTTTTGATAATTAGGGCAAATATATCTCGGTGCATAAGGCGCATGACCTTCCCACAAATCGCAGAAACCTCCGTTTTCAGAAATTTCAAAAATTCTCTCATTAACTGAACTTTCAGGAAAATCATTCAAATTTTCTGCAAGTTTTGCAAGTTGAGAAGTCTTTTGTTCAAAAGTTAAATCTGTAGCCTTAATTATATTCATTGATAATTCTCTAGCTTCTTCTAATGTTTTTATTTTAGAAATCATAAATACCTCCAATTTTATGTCAAAAAGTCATTTACTATTTACCCATATTATATATGAATAATCTCAAAAATGATACTGTTAATTGTCTTTTTTAAGTAGTTATTTTGAGATTTTTTTAAGAAAAATTAGAAACCCGTTTTGATTTACTGTTTTAAAAACACAATGTTTATTCAGCCTAAAAACTAGTATTTATTGGTTAATTTTATAATTTAATTTTTATATTGAACATCGTTATTTAAAAATTGATTAACTAGATTCATCCACTCTAATGGTAAATATGCTGATAAATATCCGTGATTATAACCTTTGGCTTCATATATAATACAATTAGGATGCATATTTTTAAATAAATTTGCTGATTTTTTAACACAACTCATTTCTTTTTCACCATAAATATATAAAACCTGTGCTTTACTTTCTGAAATAGAATTTTTAAGTTTATATTTTCCCATATATGTTTTATATATGGTTACTAATGTCTTGATTGGAAGCCTTGGCATATCTTCCATATAATATTTTTCTAGTTCTTCTGGATAAGCCAGATTAGGATACTTCTTTTTCATTAATCTAAGTTGAACTTTACTTGCTAATTTGCCAAACATAAATTTTCCAAATATTTTTAAAATAATAATACTAAATCTTGCTAATTTTGGCTGAGGAATACATATACTTCCATCTATTATTGCTTTTTGGGCTATATCACTGTCCAAAGACAATACCTCCATTGCAATTTGGCCACCCAAAGAAACTCCACCTATAGCAAACAACTTTCCATCACAATTTTCCTTTATATAATCAATTATTTGCTTAGCTGAATTTTCAGTTGATATGTAATCTTTTTTACATTCTTCTCCATGCCCATCAAGTGTCGGTAAAATTACATGATATTTTTCTGATAGCATTTGAGCTTGTCGAAGATAATTCCACCAAGAATTACCACCACCATGTATCAATAATATATGTGGAAAGTTTTTATCTCCAAATTCATGAAATTTCATTTTTTAACGCCTCCTAAACTCAAATCAATTATTTTTCATTATAACATAAATACAACTCTTATGTTAACATAAAACAAAACATTCCTATCTTACCATAAGAATAGGAATTTATAAAACCTCCAAGTACAATTGTATCAGAAGATACAATTGCTCCAGTAAGACCTACTATTGCTTATAAACAAGCAAAGTTAGAGCTAGATTCACTTCACTCAGCTTCGATTTAGTCAAAATGAAGTGTTGGGAAATTTTCTTTGCAAAATGCTATGACGTAAATTGTTTTATTTTTTCGTTTTTATTTATTACACCTACTTTTGTTTTCTTGTAAGCAAGCAAAGTTAGGCTTAGATTTGCTTCGCTTCATTTCGGTCGAGATGACGTGTAGGGAGATTTTCTTTGTAAGGTACTATGACGCAAATTATTTTATTTTTATACATTTTTAAAATTTTTAAAGTTTATCTACTGATAACGTCAAGCTATTAAACGAAGTTTTCTACCTTTTACGTCATTTCGACTGTAGCATAGCGAAATGGAGAAATCTCATATTTTTAATTTTTTTCACAAGAAAAAGCGACTAAGATTTTCTATTTCTTAATCGCCTTGTATCTTCAATATTCAGTTTTATTTAGCTCGACAAACTGGGATTTGTTTAATGAATTCAGTTTTTCCATGGTTTCTTTCCATCCAGCCATCCCTGTTCTTTCCAGTACTTAGTATCGATTGGATTAAGTCCCTTTTTCTGGAAGAGTCTCATCACAGAGAATAGTACTCTTACCTTTATTCCGGGGCGAACCTTGTTTCGTCTGCTTAGTATTTTCTTTGCTATTGATGAAACATTCTTTTCAATGTGTCTCCGTTTCTTATCGCTTACCTGTTCCCAACTTGTAGTTGCAACACCTGTTCCAAAACGATATATCTTTCCAACTCCCCAGAAGATGAGACTGTCCGCCATATCCTTGTTAGTTGACTTAACTCCTGCACCGGCAGCTGTAGAAATACAGACTCCCTGCTTTCTAAACATTGAGTCCTTTGGTCTATGAGACATCCAGCGGTAACCGTAATGATCTAATAAGCTCTTCATGGCACCTGTTGTATGGAAAACATAAACTGGACTTGCAAGTATTATCACATCGGCATTGTCAATTGCCTCTGTTATAGGGGAAAGCTTTTTAAAATGGGGGCATTTATCCTCTCCATTTATAAAGCAATTTGTACATCCACAACAAAATTCATCGAAATCTTTCGGAAGGAAAATCTCTGTTAATTCACCATCCAGTTTTTCAGCAAGCAAGTGAGCTATATGGAATGTCGAACCCTTATGGCTCTGACCATGAATTATTGTAATTTTCATTTCTCACCTCAACACTATATAATCAATATTATGTTTAAGACAAAACTCTTTAATTTATTTCATAGCTGACATATTTGGTTTGCTCTTTCCACATTCCCAACGGTTGACGGATGAAAATGAGACACCAATTTCTCGTCCAAAGACTTCTTGTGATAGGAAGCATTTTTGACGAATTTTCTTTATTTCTTCTGAATAAGTCATATTATTTCATCTCCTATTTTATATGTAATTAATATAGCATTATTATAGCATAAAAAGGGAAGTAAAAGAATGTTTTATTTACATTTAAGGAAGTCCATTTATCTATGAGATCTCTCGACTACGCTCGAGATGACGTGTTGGGATATTTTCTTTGCAAGGTACTATGACGTGAAATATTTTGTTTTTTTATTATATTTATTAGACCTTCTTTTATTTACTTGTAAACAAAAGCATGAAACCTCGATGTGCAATTGTATCTAAAGATACAATTGCTCCAGTAAGACCTACTATTGCTTATAAACAAGCAAAGTTAGAACTAGATTCTCTACGCTACGCTACAGTAGAGATGACGTATTAGTAGCTTTTCTTTGCTAGGTACTACTATATGAATATTTTTTAATTTTTATAAATCTGAGACAATTATATGAATAACCGTTTATAACTCTTGCAAATATTAACAAATCTTTTTATTAAAAAAGAGATTAACTTTATGTAAAGATAATCTCTTTAAACAACATTTTTAACTTATATTATAAAATCATTTAAACAATTTTACAAATCAAATTCAGAAGATGACCAACTAAAACTACAATAAATAAACTAAGTAGATTAACTGTATTATTTGATATCCAGAAGAAACCCTTAATTGGTTTTTGTTCCGAAAAGGACTTCTTATCGCTAACAATACCTTCATTAGTTAAATATTTTCGTTGAAACAATTCTCCTAAAATACTATCTATCAAAGTTCCCAAAAAAGCAACTAGAGTTACGAATAAAACACCAAGATATCCGAACTGTGGAAAAGCAAGCCATGCCAATAAAAAACCACCAATCAATCCAGCTAATAACCCAACAAAGCTAATTCCTCCAGAAACACCTCGCTGAACATTTTTACCAGTTATGATGCTAAATACTCTTCCTTTTCCAAGTACACCTATTTCAGAAGAAAAAGTATCTGCTGTTGCAGCTGCAAAAACTACAAAACTCAACAAAGAAAACACCTTATTATCTTGATAAAAGTATTTGCACCATACCAACATACAAGCAGGTAAAGAATTGCATACAACCTGTTTCCAATTTCTAGCGCCACCAGATTCTTGAAAGCGATCAGCTTCCAACTTACGCTCGTTTTTTATTTTACTGACTATGCTTCCTAGTAAATAAAAAATATAAAGACTAAGTGCAATCCACGCTCCACCCAAGAGATATAGAGTTATAGCAGTCAAAATTGCAGCTACCACACCATCAGCAGTTAACAATCTTAACTTTAGACTCATCAAAAGCACGAAAACTGAAAATACGAAGTAGATATAAAAGTATATATCTCCATAATAAAATGACAAAGTTGCAAACATTGCTGAACCCATTGGTAATGTCAAATTATCAGACCCTTTTATCCCAGCTGCTTCTATAAATGCAGACAAAAATCCATTAAATATAGATATAAGAACTATCATTCCAATACCTACTCTAATAATTTGTTCAGGCTCTCCGAGATTTAGTATTGTGATTAATGTTACCAAAGTCGCTACTACAAAGACTGTAATGCTCCCTTCTAAAGTTTTATTAGGTGCAAAATAATATGGTTTTTTCTTTCCAAATTTTGCTCCAACCAATGCAGCCAAACCATCACCATAAGCCATTATCAAAATTCCAATTATAGGAAACATCTCCCATCCGGTAGCAAAACGAATCGCAACAGCTAAGCAAAGACTGATGGAATAATATACAGTTCCCCAACTGTCGTCCTGTCTTTCCATTGAAGAAATCAAATTGTATTTTCGACTCAATGTATTGATAATAATAAAGATTGCCGGAGCAAAAATGGCAGCTCTTACATCTGTATAAAACATTGAAATAAAAACCCAATTTCCGACCATAATGTGTATAAATTTACGACTCAGCTCACCTTGATTCTTATTAAATAAAACCATAGAAAGAACTATTACAGTAAAAATATAAACAAAAGATATTCCTATCAAAAAAATATTCATATATTTTCCTTATCTTGAACTTTTCAGTTCACCTTTCTTTTTTCATCATATTATTTATTACAAATTATGTTTTTACTCTTTACTTCCTCAACTTTACCAAGAACTATTTTTAGCAATTCACTTTTTCTCTTAGTGTTAGTATAACATCTTTTTGTAAAACAATTGTAATTATTTTTTCTTACCTCATCTAAAATTGCCTGATAAAAGACAGCAGCAGCAGCAGTCACTGGAAATAGCGCCTCTGAACTAAACATATACAAATGGTTATAAAATTTATCATAGTAATGATTTGAGAGAAGAGCCATCTCCTCCCATAGATTAACTATTTTATCACTCACCTTAAAATTAGGTTTTAAAAACGAATACCCTTTTTTCAAAAAAACTGGTAAAGTTGAAAGTTTTTCCAATTCTTCTCTTGTAACACCATATTTTTCCATAAAAGTTTGTGGAATATAAATTCTGTTTCTATTTCTTAAATCCTCACCAATATCTCTTAGAATATTCGTAATCTGCATCGCGATTCCTAAGTCTTCACAAATTGACTCATACTGCTCATCTGCTTTTTCGCCTTTAAGCATAGGTGCCAACATTAGTCCCACAGTACCAGCAACCTTTTTACAATATAATATTAATTCTTCTTCATCTTCAATTTCTTTAAAATTAAAGTCATTTTTCTGACCATCTATTTGTTCAAGTAATGGGACAAGTGAAATTTTACGAATTTTAACTGCATTCTCAAACGCAAACCACCATGGATATTTTTTATAATTTTCTGTCTGATTTTCACAATTGTACAAGGACTTCACATCTTCTTCCAAAAGGTTTAAGGATTCAAGTCGCACAACCTTACTCTGTGATTCTGTATCGGCTAAGTCATCAGCATATCGGCAAAAAGCATATAATGCAGTTATGTCTAAAAACTTTTCTCGCTCAATTTTCTCAAAAGCAGAATAGAAACTTGATGCATTTTTCTTCATAACCTCTTCAGCAGCTTGATAAGACTTTTCTAAATTCATTAGAAATCAGCTCCTTCCAAATCACGACGAAGTTCCTCTGCACAAATTTTCCCGCTCTGCATAACAATAGGAACTCCAGCGCCCGGATGTGTACTACTGCCCGCAAAATATAATCCTTCACAAGAAATACTTTTTGCCTGTGGTCTAAGATGATTACTCTGAGTTAAAGTAGGTTGTAAACCAAAAGTCGCTCCTCGATAGGCATTAAAAGAATTCATAAAATCTCGAGGTGTAAAATAGCGCTCAGAAGAAATTTTATCTCTCAAATTTTTCAAAGAAGGTAACTTCTCCAATGTAGAAATCGCATGCTCTCTATAATAATTTACAGTCTCATCATCCCATTCATATTGTGATGCTACTACATCTGAAACTGGAATTAGTAAATAAAAAGAAGATTTTCCTTCAGGTGCCATTGTTGAATCCACATTTGAAGGAATATGAAGATATACTGATGGTTCTTTAATCTTACTTCCATCAAAAATACTTTCTAAATTCGAATCCAAATCATCTGAAACTACAAAAGTATGAGTAGCAAGTTCAGGATAAACGCCTTCAACTCCCCAATAAAAAACAAGACAAGAACAGGAATAGTCCATTGAATCTATCTTAGCGGAATTATATTTTCCTTTATCAGAATCATTCTTTAACAAATTTTTCATCGCATATGGGAAATCGGCATTACAAATCACAGAATCTGCCAAGATTTCTTTTCCCGAAACAGAAATACCCCTTACCTTATTGTTTTTTGTAATAATTTCTTCAACAGGCATCTCATAATGAATCTTTCCGCCGAGTTCTTCAAAAAGTCTAGCCATCTGACTAGCCATTGTAAACATTCCACCCTTTATAAACCAAACTCCATAAAGCAATTCAATCATAGGAATTATATTGTATAATGAAGGTCCTTTTTTCGGAGAAACTCCAATATAAAGTGTTTGAAAACTTAACATCTGTTGGAAATCTTTATCAGGTATAAATTTTGCCATCATTTGATCAGCACTGTCAAAAGTTTTTAATTTTAACGCATTCCAAAGTACTTTAGGATTATAAAAATCACGTTTATGTCTAAAAGGTTTTGTAATAAAATGCTCCAAAGCAATTTGATATCTCTTGTAAATTGAACTAAGATAATCATATAATCCCATCGAATTTTCAAAACCCTTACTTTCAAAAATTTTATGTAATTCTTCCAAATCGTTTGAAATAGAATAAGATCTTAAAGGAGATGAATTGAAATAAACATCATACATCGGGTTCAATTTGGTCATAGGAATGTAATCGTCCGGATTACGCCCCGCTAATTCAAATATTTCTCGATAAATTGACGGCATCATCACTAAAGTTGGTCCTACATCAAAAGAATGACCATCAAATTCTAATCGATTCATCTTTCCACCCGGAACAGCATTTTTTTCATAAATCTCAACTTGATATCCGGCATTTTGTAGTCGGATTGCTGCAGAAAGTCCACCGATTCCTGCACCTATAACTAATACTTTTTTCATAATCCTCCTTTAACAGCGACTTTTGCTCGCTAAAAAATAACTTTATTTATTTATTTGTTTTCTATAAAAAAAGCTCTTCTTATTATCTTTTAATATTGATATTATTTAATACTAGCAAGATAACAAGAAGAACTCCTATAGTTTTAATTTTATCCCTTTTTTTCTTAAGTTTTCTATACACTCAATAAAGTATTCATCATTATGTTCTTTGTAAATTGGGGTATCTGTAATTTTTTCTTCAATATTATTATAACTTTCCGCTTTTTTTCCTCTGTAATTTTTATCTTTCCATTCCGAAGAAACATTATAGCCCCTTTTTTCCATTTCTAGAATGACTAATAAGTGATAAATAAACAAGTTATATGGAGAATATAAAAATACATAATCTACAGTTTTGTGTTTTTTTCCCCATCCATTACCTCTAAGTGCACAACATTCCCTATGTTGACCAAGAAGCTGATTTCTAGGTAATAGATGAATAATTTTTTCATGCCATAGTCTCATCTTGTTCTCCTATTAATAAAGTTGATTCTTGTAAATATTTATTAGGATATTTCTTTAGTAAATAATTGATATATTCAATTACATCTTCCTGATTATTTTTCCCTTTCATATATTCTTCTAATATATTAAATAATTCTTGTTTTTCAATTTCACTTGATTGCTTTTTGAAATATCCCCATACATGAAGAATTGCATTTTTAAAATCTTTTTTACTTTCCTTTATATCTCTCACTTCTTGTATTTTTTCGTTTAGAATTAAAATATCTACTTCATTTTCTTTCAAATATTCTCTTATTTCTAGATATGATTTATGTGATTTACTTAATACATAATATTTGTTTTTTGCCCATAGTTCCTCACATTCTTTTTGTATATTCTTATTACTCATATTAGCACCATCTTTCAAGGTATTCAAGTTATTCATATATTTAATATAACAACTTCTTATACCAATTCAAAAAATATTTAAAATTATATGTTTTTATTATACCCTAAACAAACTCATTAATCTATTAATATCAAAAAATATTATAATATTTTAATAATAGTATTTACAAAAAACTTTACTTTTTATCTTTATATATAAATATATATTAAATACCTTCAATTTGTCGTA
>CABRGI010000009.1 GCA_902470455.1 uncultured Parvimonas sp. | reverse complement strand
AGTACGAGATAGCCCTTTATGTAATTATAATTTTTTCTAGTTTGTTTTTGAGAAATGTAAATTCAATAGAAAAAAACAGTGAAAAATTTAAGATGAAAAACCTGAAGAAATATATATTATCAGTAATTATTTCCTTAACTTTAATTATAGTATTTGGAATTGTCTTAACTAAACTTTTGTATTATTTTAAAATATCAGGTGATAGTTATGGTAAGACAGATTATTTTGCTTTTCAATATACTTATTTGAATTATGTATTTATTACTTTATTTTCAGCATATGCAGAGGAAATTATTTTTAGAGGATACTTTTTTGGAACTTTATATGATGTTTTTAAAGGAACGGATAAATATGTTAGATTTTTTACTGCAAGTTTAATTTCTGGAATAATATTTGGCATATTGCATGAGGGATTATTTGACTATAGAATGATTCAATATGTTTTTATGTCAATTGTTTTATCATATCAATATAAATATTGTAAAAATATTTATGTCGTAGGATTTACACATCATTGTGTAAATATTGTAGGAATGGGGATAAATATGTTTCTTTTGAATTAGAAGTTTATAATTAATTGTTTCTATTGATAGAGTTTAGAAAAATACAGTATATTTAAAAATATTGTATAGGAGAAAATTATGGAAAAAACTACTATATTAAACACTAAAAACTTTAAAAAGTGGATATTGCCGATTTTGATGTTTTTAGTTTATGAATGTTATAGCAAAATATCTAAAAAACTTTTTATAAAATATGGGACAAAGGATTTTTCATTTATACATTTTTTTGCTCATATCATATTAATACTTTTCTTTATATGTTTAATTCATTTTGTATATAAGGATAAATTTAATTCGATAGATGATTCTAAAAAAATGAATTTACTAAAATCAGTACTGATTTCAGTAGTAGTATTTGTAATTAGTCTTTACCTTGATAAGATTATCTCCGTTATTGTGTATAATGTATTCGGAAATGTTAATAGCATTAATGATAATGCTATAAAAACAGCAAAAGAAGTTAGTATTTATAGAAATTTTGATAGCGTATTTGTAGCTCCTATATTTGAAGAGATTGTGTTTAGACAAATATTATTTGGATGCTTATATGATTTACATTCAGGATGTAATAAATATATTAGATTTATTACTGCAACAATTGTATCATCCATAGTATTCGGTTCTATACATAATGGGGTTTTCCATCCTTATATGCTATATTATGTTACTTCCGGTATGATTTTATCCGGTTTATATATTTATACTAAAAGATTATCTTCACCTATTATTGTCCATATTTTACATAATCTTTTTTAATTTTTTAAAAGCTTATATAGAAATAAAATTTACAGGGTTAAGAGCAAAGGAGAAAATTATGGAAAAAACAGATATATTAAATATAAAAAACTTTAAAAAATGGATATTACCTATTTTAATGTTTGTTTTTTGTGAATTTATTTTTAGAAGAAAAATTATACCTTTTATTGCCAAATTCAAATTGACCGCAGATTATATTTTTGATGTAATTTTATTTCAAGGATTAGGATATATTTTTATAATTATATCTGTGTTGTTAATTTCTAAGTATATATATAATGGAAAATTTAATTCAATAGATGCTTCTTCGAAAAAAGGATTAAAAGAGAGTTTTTTATTTTCTGTTGTAATCTTGATTTTAACTATAATATTCTTTTTTGTATTCAGTAAATTTTTAACATATATTTTGGGTGTAGTTATAAAAAGTAAGAATTCTGAAATGATTTTACATTCCTTAAAATATACTAAATTTACAGTTTTTATTTCAGTTTTTACAGGACCGATGTTCGAGGAAATAGTATATAGAAAAATTTTGTTTGGATATTTATATGATTTACTTTCAGGATGTAATAAATATGTAAGATTTGTAACATCAGTTCTGATGTCTTCAGTAATTTTTGGAGCAACACATGATGGAGTTTTTCATCTTGCTATGATTTATTATGTAATATATGGAATAATTTTCTCTAGTGTATATTTTTATACAAAAAGAATTTCTGCATCTATGACGGTGCATGTTCTAAATAACTTGTTTTTAGCTATTATGGATATTTTTGGAATTTAATTATAATAATTTTTTAGAAAAATATAATTCATATTTTAAAAAAATTGCAAAGGAGGAAATTATGGTAAATGTAAAAAACTTTAAAAAGTGGATTTTTCCTGCTTTAATGTTTCTATTTTTTGAATTTATCTTTAGGCAGAAAATTTTAAATTCTTTATTTTCTGGGAAAATATTGGTTTTTAAATTTTTTGAAAATCCAATTGTAAATAATTTCTTTGTTGGTGGGATTTGTTGCCTATTTGGGAATTGTATAATATTTTTGATTATAAAGTATGTATTTGAGGGAAAATTAAATTCTATAGATAGTTCAGAAAAAATGAACTTAAAAAAATCTATAATTATTTCAATTTTAGTTTTTGTTTTTACTATGTTGATTATATATTTTGCTTTGTACATTGAAAGCATTTTCAAACTTGAGATTTATAGTTTGAATGCAAAAAATGTTAGAGGTGCTGAAAGACTTAATTTTTTTGTAAGTTTATTTTCGATGTCTTTGGTGAGTATATATGAAGAAATGATGTATAGACGAATACTATTTGGATATTTGTATGATTTACATTCGGGTTCTAATAAATACATTAGGATAATAACATCTGTAATACTATCATCAATAATTTTCGGCTCAATACATGATGGTGTTTTTCATCTAGCTATGATTCAATATATAATTTATGGAATATCTTTTTCTTCTATATATTTGTATACTAAGAGAATCAGTGCTTCTATAACAGTTCATGTTTTAATTAATGTATTTTTAATAATTAGGAATGTTTTTTTCTAATTTAAACATAAAAAAATTTATTATAAAATAAAAATTTTAGAGCTTTTGTTAGTACTAAGCGGAATTGATCCTAGGAGGAAGTTATGAGTGTTAAGACAAAAAATTTTATTGTATCATTGTTGATATCATTAGTGTATTTTTTAGGAATTTCAAGATTTCCTACATTGGCAAATAAGTATTTAAAATCAGAATTTGTGATTAAGAATTTGATAAATATAAATATGGTTTTACTTTTGATTTTTGGAGTTTTAGTATATTTATTATGCAAAAAATTCCCTACAAATTCAATATCTAGAGATGGCAAAAAGGAATCTTTATTAAAATCTATTTTGATTGGGGCATGTTCAGGGATAGTTTTATTAGTTGTAATTCAAATTTTATTTAAAATTTTAGGATTTTTAGGTTATCCTTATGATATGACAGGGGAATTTATTAGAATTAAAAATGTAGTTTCTAATAATAAAATTGCTTTGATAAATATGGTATTTATAATTCCTTTTGTAACTGAAATAGTTTATAGAAATGTAATATTCGGCTTTTTATATGATTTATATGAAGGTGGATACAAATTTGTACGATTATTCACACCGGCTTGTTTAGCAGGAATATTGTTTGCACTTATAAATATAAAACATACACTTCCTATAGTAGTACAGGCGGTGATTATCTCCTTAACTTTTGGATATGTTTATTTAAAGACAAAAAGAATAGAAAGTGCAATAATTGGACATATCGTATTTAGTACAGGTATTGTAATACTTTCATTTATCGTAAAGACAAGTGTTTTATAAAATTATTTATATTGATTATGAATTACTTTGTTCAAATGTAAGTGCTTTGAAATAGTTTATTGCAAATATAGTAAAATTTATTTAGAAACTTGAAAAAAAGTATTTTTGATATATAATATATATGATAAGTTCAATTAAATAGTTTTATTTGTTTGTGTTGTAACATATTTATTAGTTGTTGTATTTTAGAAATAGTTTTGTAGGAGGATATGTTATGAAAAAAATTTTCAGTTTAATTGTTGCCATATGTATTTGTTTATCATTTACAGTTATGAGTTTGCCTTTTTTTCAAAATGTTTAATATATGATTAGTTTAGAAATTTTGATGTTTTTACTAGTAGTTATAGATGGTGTTTTAATCTATTTTTACATAGAAAAAACAAAAGATATAAAAATTATTATAGAGTTTTCTATTGAATTTATTTCAATAGTTTTGACTATCATTACGACAACTGATATATCTTTATTTACATCTATAATTCATGGATTGATTATAGTTTTAATGTCTATTTTATTTGTAATATTTAGAAAGATATTATAAGAGGTAGTTATGATAAAGAATATGATGAGCTGTCTAGTGATAATTTGTTAAAATGGTTTCAAAAATATAATATTAATTAGTATTGGCCAACTAGTATTTATTATAAACTAGGTTTTTGTGTTTTTTAATATCAAAATCCGAGTTTTTTAGTTGGTTTTATATTTTTTATTAAATGTGAAAACTATTTTATCTAAAAACTTGAAAAAAAAGATTTTTTGATATATAATTTTAGTGAGTGAAAACTTAAAAAATTTATTAAGGAGTGTGTTTTATGACTAAAATAGCTGTTATTGGAGCAGGCCCAGGAGGATATGAGGCTGCGATTAGAGCTGCACAAATGGGAGCAGAAGTTGTACTTATTGAGGCTGACAGACCAGGTGGTACTTGTTTAAATAGAGGATGTATCCCTACAAAAACACTTTGGAAAAATGCTGAAATTATGGAAAATATTCATAGAAAAGCAGAATTTGGCTTACTTATGGACGAATGTAAAATTGATCCAATAAGACTTAATGAAAGAAAATGCGAAGTTGTTGAAAAAATCGTAGGTGGGGTAGAATTTTTAATTGGTTCTTATCCAAATATTGAATACCTAAAAGGTTTTGGTTCTTTTGTTGATCCACATACAATTCATGTTAAATTAAATGATGGTTCAGAAAAAGATGTAACAGCTGATTACATAATTATTGCTACAGGTTCTAAACCAAGTGTTCCACCAATTGCAGGAACTGATTTACCTAATGTAATTACTAGTGATGAGTTCTTAGATTTAAAAGAAATTCCTGAAGAACTTATAGTTGTTGGTGGTGGAGTTATCGGAATGGAATTCGCAAGTATTTATGCTCAATTCGGTTCAAAAGTAACTGTAATGACTAACGGTGTTTTACCTGCAACTGATGGAGAAATTCAAAAGAGAATTCCAAGTATTTTCAAAAAAGCAGGAATTAAGATTGTAAATAAAGTTCGTGCTAGTGAAATTACTCAAGAAAACGGAAAATTAAAAGTTACAGCTAAGAGAGTTGACAAAGATAAAGTTGAAGAAGCTGAAGGTACAATGGTTCTTTTAGCAACTGGAAGAAAAGCTAATATCGACGGATTAGAAATCGAAAAGGCTGGTGTTGTTACTGAAAGAGGAGCTGTAGTTACTGATAAAGGATTCAAGACAAATGTTGACCATATTTATGCTATTGGGGACGTTGTTTATGGAAATGTTCAACTTGCTCACGTTGCAAGTGCTCAAGCAATTCATGTTGTTGAAAAATTAATGGGAGAACATCCTGAAATTAATTTAGATATTGTTCCTGCTTGTACATTTACTTTACCGGAAGTTGCTCAAGTTGGTTTAACTGAAGAAGAAGTTATTGCTCAAAACATTCCTTATGTTAAGAGTAAATTTATGTTCAGTGGAAATGGTAAAGCTGTTTCATTAGGAGAAGCTGATGGTTTTGTAAAAGTTATTGCAACTGAAGACTTAAAGAAAATTTTAGGTATCCATATTATCGGACCTCATGCTAATGACTTAATTCATGAAGGAACAGTTGCTATGGCAAATGATATGGGAGTTGAATCAATAGGTAAGATGATTCACGCTCACCCAACTCTATCAGAAGCATTTATGGAAGCTATTCACCAATTAGAAGGAAAATCAATCCATAGTGCACCTGCAAAATAATTATTTTGTTAGAATTTTAGGGAGCGTAAGCTCCCTTTTTTATTAAAGAGGTAAGAATGAATATTTTTGAACAAATTGCAAAAGAATTGAATATAAAAGTAGGTCAAGTTGAAAATACTGTAAAACTTATAGATGAGGGAAATACAATTCCTTTTATTGCAAGATATAGAAAAGAAGTTACAGGAAATTTAGATGATGAAATACTTAGAAATTTAGAACAAAAATTACAATATTTAAGAAATTTAGAACAAAGAAAAGAAGATGTTATAAGATTAATTGACGAACTTGGAGAGTTGACAGATGAATTGAAAAATGATATTTTAAATGCTGAAACTCTTTCAAAAGTTGAAGATATCTATCTTCCATTTAGACCTAAAAAGAGAACCAGAGCAACTATTGCAAAGGAAAAGGGTCTAAAACCACTTGCTGATTTAATTTTAGATAGAAAACTTAATGAAAATAATTTTGAACAAAAAGTTTCTGATTTTATTAGCGAAGAAAAAGAAGTTTTAACTATTGACGATGCTATGGCAGGGGCTTTAGATATTATCGCAGAAATTATTTCTGAAGATAAAGATTTTAGAGATATTTTAAGAAAAGATGCTGACAAAAATGGAGTTTTGATTTCTGAAAAAGGAAAAGAAGAAAACAATGTTTATGATATGTATTATGAATTTTCTGAAAAAATTTCAAAACTTCCAGCACATAGAATCCTTGCTATAAATAGAGGAGAGAAGGAAAAGGCATTAAAAGTTTCCATTAAATTAAGTGATGAAAAAAATATTGGTGAAATTTTATTTTCATTATGCATGGATGATGAAAATTTCTGTTATAAATTCTTAAAAGAAGCGGTTGTTGATGGATATAATAGACTTTTATTCCCTCAAATAGAAACTGAAATAAGAGCAAATTTGAAGGAAAAAGCAGATACACAATCTATTGAAGTTTTTGGTAAAAATTTAAAACCTTATATTATGCAATCTCCGATTCTTGACAGAGTTGTTTTGGGAATTGACCCTGGTTATAGAACAGGTTGTAAGGTAGCTGTTATTTCAAAAACAGGATCAGTTTTAGATCATGTAAATATTTATCCTACAAAGCCACAAGAAAAGATAAAGGAAAGTAAAGAAATTTTAGCAAAGCTTATTAAAAAATATGATGTAAGTTTAATTGCTATTGGAAATGGAACTGCAAGTCGTGAAACTGAAAAAGTTGTTGTTGAATTGTTAAATGAATTGAAGAAAGATGATTTATTCTATTCAATTGTAAATGAAGCGGGAGCTTCGATTTATTCAGCTTCCAAACTTGGACAAGAAGAATTTCCTGATTTAGATGTAACAGTAAGAGGTGCAATTTCAATAGCTAGACGTATTCAAGACCCGATGGCTGAACTTGTAAAGATTGAACCAAAACATATTGGTATAGGACAATATCAACATGATGTAAATCAAAAACAATTGACAGAAACATTATCTGATGTTATTGAGGACTGTGTTAACAAGGTTGGTGTTGATATTAACACTGCTTCTTTCTCTTTATTGTCTTATATTTCAGGAATGACAAAAACTATGGCTAAAAATTTAGTTTCATATCGTGATGAAAATGGTGCTTTTAAAAATAGGGAAGAGATTAGAAAAGTAAAGGGAATAGGACCTAAGGCATATACTCAATCAGCAGGATTTTTGAGAATTAGAAATGGAGAAAATCCACTTGACAATACTGCAGTTCACCCTGAAAGCTATGAAATTGCAGAAAAACTTTATGGAAAAGATTTAGATAAGATTAATATTTCAAAACTTTCAAAAGAATTAGAAGTTGGAGAATTGACTTTAAAAGATATAATTGAAGAGCTTAAAAGACCTGGTCGTGATATAAGAGAAAACCAATTTTAAGATCCGATGTTCTTTCTATTGAGGATTTGGAAGTTGGAATGGAATTGAAGGGAACTGTAAGAAATGTTGTTGACTTTGGAGCTTTCGTAGATATTGGAATTAAAAATGATGGACTTGTTCATATTTCACAAATTTCTAATAAATATATAAAGCATCCTTCAGAAGTTTTAAAAGTTTCTGATGTCGTTAAGGTTAAAATTTTAGAAATTGATCTTGAAAAACAAAAAGTAAAATTGACAATGAAGTAAAAGGAATGCATTTAATTGCATTTCTTTTTTTGCTTAAAATTGATAAGATTATCGTTATTAATTACATTCAAATTTTAAAATTTAGTGAAATTTTTATCATAAGAAATTTTTTACTTCCATAATGTCATTAAATGTTTGAAAATCATATAAATATTTTTATAATAAGAAAAACTTATTAATAACGTTTATCCATAGAAAAAAAGTATTAGACATATTTAAGAATGTATGATAATATATCCGTGATTATATTTGTTTATGATTTATCAAATATAAATAGTAAATAGTAGGAGGTATTGAATGGATATTCAAGAAAGTGTAGAACTTATAAAATCGTATTTAGATTTAAATCGTCAAGTTGTAGGAGTAAAATTTTTTCATGATGAAGAAAGTTATGAAAATTTCGAAGTGCCTGAAAGAGAAAGTAAAGTTACATATTGTAATGCTGTTAATTTAGCATCAAAAGGAGCAAATGTTAAGGTAAGAAAAGTTCACCAAGGTTGCCCAAATGGTTCAGTGGCTTTCGGATTTAATCAAGCTCCACCAAAATTAGCTTCAGGAGAAGCTAGATTAAGTAAAAATATTTATAAAGACCTTGAAACTTCAAAAAGTGTTTCAGATGAAATGATATTTTTAAAAGGTCAAATCTATGGTATAGCTATAATGCCTTTAGAAAAATTCACAGTTGAACCTGATGTAGTAGTTATGATTGAAAAAGCATATAATATAATGAGAGTTGTTCATGGATATTCTTATTTTAATGGATATTCTCCTGAAATGAAAACAGTTGGTTTACAAGCTGTTTGCCATGACCTTACAACTCTTCCTTATGAACATGGAACTATTAATATTACATTCTTATGTCCGGGAACTAGATTAATGGCAAACTGGCATCCTGATGAATTAGGAATAGGAATGGCTTGGAAACATTGGTATAATGTTGTTCAAGGAATCGTTGAAACAGCGAATCCATTTGAACGTAATACTAATAAGAGAAAAATAATTAAAAAGATGAAACAAAACAAGATGGACGATTCTGTAATAGAATTAAATAAAAACTATGATACAGGAGTTTATTTAGGTGGTCCAATAGATAAATAGATTAAAAAGTTAGGAGTTTCTTTTTTGAAATTCCTAACTTAAATATTATTTAATATTAGTAAAGGAGAATTTTATGAATTTATTAAAAAAATTACCTATTCCTATTGCGGGATTGATTTTAGCTATGTTCGCGCTTGGAAATTTACTACAATCTTATAGTAATGCAGTTAGATTAGGGATTGGAGCGATAGCATTTATTTTATACTTAATTTTTGTTTTAAAAGTTGTTGTTTTGAATAGTAAATTAAAAACTGTTTTAGAAAATCCAGTTGCTGCAAGTGTTCTTTTAACAATTACAATGGCCACTATTTTAATTAGTAGTTATGCAAAGCCTTATTCTTCAGGATTAGCTGTTGGATTTTGGTTTGTTGGTGTAATATTACATACTTTACTTATTATTTGGTTCAGTTTGAAATTTTTACCTAATTTCTCAATTAAAAAAGTATTCCCTTCTTGGTATATTGTTTATGTAGGTATTGCAACAGCTAGTGTTACTGCTGGTGCTGCTGGACAATTAAAATTAGGACAAATTTGCTTTTGGTTTGCTTTAGCTTCATATTTTATTTTAATACCTTTTGTTTGTTATAGAGTATTTAAAGTTAAAGAAATTCCTGAACCAGCGCAAGCTACATTTGCAATTTTATCAGCTCCTGGTTCACTTGTGCTAGCAGGATATCTAAATGCTTTTCCACAAAAGAATTTTACTTTTGCAGCTATTTTATTTGGATTTTCACTATTTTTCTATTTAGTAGTTTTAGTGAATTTACCAAGATTACTAAAATATAAATTTTCTCCAGGATTTTCAGGTTTTACATTCCCATTAGTTATTAGTGCATTATCTTCTAAATTATTTAATGGATATGTTACAAAATTATATGGAGCAAATTCAATTTTAAAATTATTTGTTAATTTCCAAGAAATTTTAGCTACTTTATTTGTACTATATGTTTTTATTGGATATATGAAATTTTTATTAGAAAAAGAAAACTAAAATTTTTAATAAAAATTGCTTGACTATTTTATTAGTTTGTGGTAGAATATTTGAGTAATATGATGAATGAAGTAGAGTACTCGCTCTCACCTTGTTACTATTTTGTTTCAGGTTTATGTTAATAATTTAAGTTTTGTAATTATTATGGCGAGTTTTTACTCGCCGTTTTTTTGTGGAGGTGTTATTATAAAAGAGCTTTTAATTAATGAAGAGATTAGAGCAAAAGATGTTAGATTAATTGATGCAGAAGGTAATCAAATTGGAGTTGTTCCAATTTCTAGAGCATTGGAAATGGCAAATGAAAAGAAATTGGATCTTGTAAATATTTCTCCTAATGCTAATCCACCTGTTTGCAAAATTTTAGATTATGGAAAATATAGATATGATTCTTTAAAGAAAGAAAAAGAATCAAGAAAAAAACAAAAAGTCATAAATGTTAAAGAAATTAGACTTACTCCGAGTATTGATAAACACGATATAGAAGTTAAGGCAAAACATGCAAATAATTTTTTGAAAGCCGGAGATAAGGTAAAAGTTTCTGTAAGATTTAGAGGTAGAGAATTGGGACATACTGATATAGGTAAAGTTGTTTTAGATAAATTTAAAGAGCTTACCCAAGAGTTTGGAAATGTAGAAAAAGATTCCGTAATGGAAGGTAGAAATATGACAATGTTTTTATCACCAAAACAAGATTAATAGGAGGTTTTAGGTATGGCTAAAATGAAAACACATAGAGCATCAGCTAAGAGATTTAAAAGAACTGGTACTGGGAAAATTAAAAGATTTAAGGCGTATAAAAGCCATTTAACAAGTAAAAAATCACCAAAGAGAATTAGAAACTTAAGAAAATCAACAGTTATCAGCAGTGGAGATCAAAAAAGAATCAATCATATGATTCCTTAATTATGGAGGTAAAGAGTAATGGCAAGAATAAAACGTAGCTTAAATGCGAGAAAAAAACATAGAAAAGTACTAAAACAAGCTAAAGGATATTATGGTGCGAAGTCAAAATTATTTAAAGTTGCTAATCAAGCAATTATGAAATCTATGACTTATGCATTCATTGGAAGAAAGAGAAAGAAGAGAGATTTTAGAAGCTTATGGATTGCAAGAATTAATGCCGGAACAAGACAATATGGTTTAAGTTATAGCAAATTTATGTATGGGCTTAAGAAAAATAATATAAATATGAATAGAAAAATGCTTTCTGAAATGGCTATAAACGATCCTGAAGGATTTAAAAAATTAGTTGAATTAGTAAGATAGAGAAAATGTCCCTTCATAATTGAAGGGATTTTTTTTGGAGGTTATTTTGAGACAATTTATAAGACAGTTAAAAGATAAGCTTGAAACTAATCCACCAGCAGTTTTAACGTTAGGATTCTTTCTAATTATAACTATTGGATCTATTCTTTTGTTTTTACCCTTTTCATCTAAAAACTTAAATTTTACAAATTTTTTAGATTGTGTATTTATATCAACTTCATCTGTTTGTGTAACAGGTCTTTCAACTATAAATATAACTAATGAATTTAATTTTTTCGGAAAAACAGTCATAATGTTATTAATTCAAATGGGAGGATTGGGTTTTATGACTATGGCTACAATGGTAGCGATGATTTTAGGTGAAAAGATAACTTTAAAAGATAGGCTTGTAATTCGAGAACAAATGGGTTCTACAAAACTTAGTGGAATGGTTAAACTGATAAGATATTTAATTTTTTCAACTTTTTTAATAGAGGGGCTGGGAGCGATTTTACTTTCTTTTACATTTGTTCCAAAGTTTGGTCTAAAAGGAATTTTTTATTCTATTTTTCATTCTATATCAGCTTTTTGTAAT